>JAKFUY010000057.1 GCA_021732495.1 Legionellales bacterium
AACGAAGTATAATTGAACCAATTAATCCACCACTGATACCAATTACGAGATATTTACTGAGCACTGGACCAGAAAAAATCAAGGTTGCCAGAGCAATTGATGCAAAGCTAGTCATAATGGCGAAGGTCATCGCGGTAATAAATTCCCTACCAAGTAGAGAATAAGATTTTACTTGCATAAATATCCTATTTTAACAATTACTTTCATTTTAGATAGCAGTTTTATAAAACACAATAAACTTTATCCCGGATCAGACACAAAGCTTAAAACACTAGTTTTAAGAGTATCCCAGTGCCGGTAGCTCCTAACAAGAGAAATGAGATTCGGTGGAAATTCACATCCGAAATCCGTTGATAAAGCAGCACCCCTCCCAACGTTCCAGCCAACACCACGGGTATCGTAATAGCCAGAAGCTTCCAGAATTCATGCCCGAAGACATCCGGGTGCAAAATTGCGTTGTAGATGAGCGCTATAACCTGCAAAATCAGGATGTAAGGCTGAACAATGCTGCGTGTGGCTTGCTTGGGCATGGATCGCAGCCCCGTCCACACAACGATCGTTATACCAGGAACCGCCGCGAAGCCACAGATGATTCCGCCAAGTCCGCCAACTATCATTCCTGTGATCGGGCCGTCAAATCCTTGCAATTGAATGCGCGTGGGTTTGAACAGTGAATATATAGAATATATTGTCAGAAGGCTGCCAATCATTACCATGAGCTGCTCTTCTCGCAGATGGTGGAGTAAATAGATTCCCAGCGGCACACAGACCATCCCTCCCAGTACAGCGGGTCCGGGACCTTTCGGCCAGATTTCATTCCAGCTCTTGGGCATGTCTTTGCGCAGTTTCCACAAAGAAAGCAACTGGTTTGCAATCGAAAGCGCCATGAGAAGGGGTATGGCTTGTTTGGGTGGTAGCAGTAAAATGCTAAGAGAGCCTAATGCGGCAAATCCGAATCCGGCAAGACCGCTCATAAATCCGGAAACAAATAGAACGAGTGAGAGAATTGCAATGTGTGTGACTGTCAATTGGGCCATATTTCATATCTCCTTAACCATATTGTTGCAAGTATGCCACCACGTTATGAGGGGGGATATTGGGTAACAACAACCAGTTGTTATTTGGTGCTGGGGATTTGTACTGACTCCATGCCCAATAATCCATGCCGAGGAAGTAAGGGCTTTTGGCATAGGCCAATACTGAGTCTTGAGCCAATTGTACATATCCTAATTGGGTTCGCGGGAAATCAGTAATCACACTAAAAGGGAACTGTTGACTCATATAAGTACCATATTGTTCGAATTCAGAAAAACTAGAGGCAGCTGGTATCGCAATGGTATAAGAAATTTTTTGGATTTGTGAGTTGGGATCCATAAAAACACCAATTTTACCATTGATGCTGCTCGTGTAGGCGCTATATTCTGTAGGGTAGGGCGGTGATTGATCATTGATATCGTAAGCACCGACTACCACATAACCGTTATGGCCCAAGGCTTCGGCAACTTGAGACCAATCTGAAATTTTATTGGGATTGACAAATACTGCCATATACCGACCATTTGGGTGTTTTGCATCCTTGCAATTCGCTAGATTTGTAGCTGTTTGTTTATATAACGCAAATAAACCAGGCGTTTGGAAGGCATTTGGTGAAATAGGTTCGAGATCAAAAAATACACCGTCGACATTGGGATCGCTACATAGCTGTGGCGTGAGCATATTCGCGACATTGACGCCTACTGTTTGATTACTCAGCAATGGTAAAGAGTCTAAATCGGCATCAATAATCGCGAGAATAAGTGCAGAGGGAAATTCAGTGCGATAAGCTGCCACTGAAGCAGGTCCAAAACCCTTGGTATAAAGTGCAAACACATTTTGCCCGGCTCCAGAATATACGCAACTACTTAGTGATGAGCAATCCATTTCGATATCACCCGAGTAGGGGTATAAACGTGTAATTTGTGCTTTTGGACTAGCAGAGGCGTTAAATTGCAGGATATTGTCTTTCCATTGCCCTGCAAAATTGGTAGGTTTATTGCCATTGTGAGGATTGGGGCCATTGGATTGCGTTGCATCGTATAATAAGGCGCCATGACCTTGACTAAGACCAACTGCAACAGACATCGCAGCAGTTGGGATGAGTAGAAAGAGGAATATGAAAGAAATTTTAATCGTGTTCATTGTTATCAATATTGATAAAATCAATGAATATCTTATTGTTCCTAGTGGTGAATTACAATATTTTTTCTAAAAGCGGCTTGGCCTATTTTCTTGGTTATGGAGATCTTGCTGTAAACGGTTTTCTTTCGTATTCATTTTAATGAATTGGTACACCGTGTTTTGCTTGTTTTCGCAAGCTCTTTGCTGAGGTCTTTGGGTTTTTTCATTAAATAACTTTAACGAGCCCTTACCATCCTTCTTGGAATTCGCAGGGACGTAATAATCTAGGTCATGATCAGGCAAAAAATCCTCATAATGAGAAGTCGCATAAGTATAATGAGGTCTCAATGGATCTGAATGTAGTAAGGGATTCACGGAGTGCTCTGTAGGCGTGTATTGAGAAGTAAAAAATAGGCCAGTCCTGACGAGAGGCTGTGCTGACCTACTATTGCTACGATCATGGTTACGACGCAGTGGAGCTTTTTTCAAATAGTCAGTAACATGAGGGGCGACAAGTTTGTGAGAAGACGTGCTTTCTAAATCAGTATTATCAAGATCATATGTTTTTTGCAGTGAATTTACATGTTTAGTATCATGATTTGCAAAGGGCTTCGATTTAGAACTAAAAATAAAGTCAGTCTTAACTTCGGAGGATGCACCGGAAGAATAACTTAATGGATTATATACTTTTTTTGGTATCACAAAAACATCCTCATGTTCATCATCATCATCATCATTTTGATCTCTTAAGTTAGGAGAATACGATACGGGTTGGTGTGGCAGAGGAGCTCGCCTGGCTTTTGGACTAAAGAATGAGGCTGCTGCAGGATTTGCAGTGGCACCATACGAGGGCAGAGATTGATTAATACTTGTGATGATAGGGGAGGAATCCACTCCTGCTTCAAAACAGCACAGTGAAAACATATTATAACCTTTAAATATTTAATAATTTGCAACTATAACATTTAATCGCATTAATGTAAAAAAAAAAGACAAAAATATGCTAAAGAAAATAATATGATAAGATTAGCGATATTTTATATGTTTCTAGCAGAATACTTTGGATAAAATGATACAATCCCAACCTTGGGCGGAGAAATTTCGTCCGCAATCACTCGATGGAATAGTGGGGCAGTCTCATTTGATTGGTCCTAACAAACCATTGAGAGTTTGCTTTGAGTCTGGACAGCCCCATAATATGTTATTTTGCGGTCCTCCGGGTGTGGGGAAGACCAGTTTAGCAAGACTTGCTGCTTACTATTTTTCTTGTGAATTTGTCGCAATCTCAGCTGTATTTGCAGGCGTGAAAGATATTCGTGCATTGGTCGATGCGGCAATGATAAATCAATCCCAAGCAAAGAGGACTTTGGTATTTATTGATGAAATACATCGATTTAATAAATCTCAACAAGATGCTTTGTTGCCCCATACGGAATCAGGTTTAATCACGCTTATTGGCGCCACAACTGAAAACCCTGCTTTTGAACTCAATCGTGCATTATTATCCCGTTGTCGGGTATATTCATTAAAGTCTCTCAATACTGATGAGTTAGACATGCTTTTGTGTCGTGCTTGGGATCAAGATGTGCCACTGCAGTCTGATGTAAGGCAAACTATTATTCAATGGGCCGATGGTGATGCTAGACGATTATTAAATTTCATACAAACACTTTCAGGAGCAGTAAGCGCTAAAAACTTGCGAATTATTGATTTCAACTTGATTGCTGATCTGATGGGAAACCTCGTTAGAGGTTTTGATAAGCAAGGCGATATCTTTTATGATCAAATTTCAGCTTTACACAAATCTGTAAGAGGTTCTAATCCTGATGCTGCTTTGTATTGGTTTGCAAGGATGCTCGATGCGGGTGTTGATATGCAATACTTGTCACGAAGAATTATCCGAATGGCTTGGGAAGACATTGGATTAGCAGATCCTAAAGCAATGCAAATTGCCAATGATGCAGCCCAAACCTATGAACGTCTGGGTTCTCCAGAAGGGGAGCTTGCATTGGCAAGTGCTATTGTCTATTTAAGTGTTGCGGCTAAAAGCAATTCTGTCTATGTAGCGTTAAAGAAAGCACAGGATTTTGTTAAAACGGATGGTTCCAGGGAAGTGCCTTTACATTTGCGTAACCGTCCGCAAGGTTATCGTTACGCCCATGATGAACCGCATGGATATGCTGGTGGTACAAATTACTGGCCCACTGGGTTAGATGCCATGCAATGGTATTATCCAGTGAACCGTGGTTTAGAAATAAAAATTAACAACAAAATTAATTTTTTAAAAACCCTTGATTAAGGTGGCGCATGTAGTCTCATTTTTTTAGCAACAGTTTGCTGATCTCCGGACTCAGAGATATATTCTTTCAAGGCATTTTTTTGTTTTCGTATCGATAATTGCTGCTCTGGTATACTCAAGGCATTAAATAACTTAACTATTAAATGTTCAGGCAGTTGAACGAGCTCGTCTACAATCCTATCAATAGGCATGATCGGTGAAAAAATGGTAAAACTCAACTGATTCGACGTCAGTTTTTGAAAACGTTTTTGTATTTTTTCTGGCTTATCAAAAATAAGACTTTCTATTAATTTATATGCATTGGTTTCATCAGAAATGTGCGCTAATCTCGAAAATATAGGTTTAATATCAAGAAATAAAGCAATCAATAGTGGTGGATTTTGCCATCTATGACTATCTTCTTGTTTTAAAGTAATACATAAAACATGTTTGCCCATCAATCCCACTAAAGTATTTTGTTTTTCAATGGGTAGATGTTCAGTTAACTGAATCAATTGCGTGTTGTTTTCAATAAGAGGCGCAATGATAACGGTCCAATCGGCACAAAATTCTTTAAAGTGTTCTAACTCGATGTAACTGAGTATCGTGGAAACACTGTCAATATCGACCATCAATTGATAAAGTGAATCTTGGATGAGTGTAAATATCACCGTTTTTTGTGGAGCATCAAGCACTTCCATGATTTTTTTAAAGTCTTGAGCACTTGTTACTTGACGCAACCAATTCATTTTGCAGCGTTCGAATATGTTTTCGATTTGACTTTCATCAAAGAAGCTTTTAACCAGTGCAAAATCATCTAATGAGATGACAAGTTCTTGTATTTTTGGCAAGAAACATTCCTTCCAGAATGTTTTTTTATCTGGATGGGCCAATTCACCATAAGCATGGTGAAAGCTTTCAATCGTCATTAATGGCAATAAATGAGTGATAAGTTGATTACAACCAATTTTAAAAGGCTGAACATCGAGCTCATCTTGAAGTCCGATGAAATCAGGAATTGATTTGATGTGTAATGAAGCGAAGGTCTCAAGAACAACGCCGCATCGCTCTCCATCTAAAACGCGTAACAATTCTCCTAACTCTCGCGTGGAATATATAAGCTCCTCACAAAGTTCGTGTTTGGTTATATCTAAAAATAATTTGGTTTTTTCTGTGGGTAAGCTTAACAAATAAAAGAGGAGCTCATCAACGCTTGGTAATAAAAATACGGCCTGATAACGCAAACTTCTATTTCTTAGGATATCGATGACCGTTTCAGGGTGAAGCATTTCAATAAACTTTAAGTCATCGATGGTGTGAAGTTCCAACTCGATTTCTAAGGACTCTATTAATTGACCATAGCCCTCCAGTTCGTCAAAACCATCCGTATAATCCTTGTCGCTGATGGCGGTACTTAGTGCTTGTTTGGCCTCAAAATACTCTCGCCCCATTTGCGCAATTTGCGAGGCATCTGAGTCTTCTATATGAAATTGAGAAAGCAATTCTTCTTGCTGTGAGGCATGTAAAACAAGTGATTCGCGTCGTGTGACCACACAGGTCTCTGTTGATATGGTGCCACTGACATTCATTTCTGGATTACTGGAAAAATTAAGAAGTAGGATGATTTCATGTTTAAGATGTGAAGAAATTCTGCTGTCAATGGAATGGTGTGAGGTGTTTTCATCAATTAATTGATGCATTTCTAATGGTTGTAGTTGAAGGATATCACCTTCAGTTTGGTGAATTTCTTGAATTTGGCGTAATATCGCTAAAAATTCAGCGGGTTTTAGGATTTCAATAGAGATAAGCGCCTGGTTTTTTACGAAGAATAACTCCCTGCCATTCCATAAGTAGCTATGATTGTATAAAGCTAAATCATGTGGTGGGGTAGACATTAAATATAATTTTTTTCCAAATAAAGTGTTATAGAATTTTGTAAAATCCAAGATGCCCTGATAAGCACTATTCCCAGCCTCCATTTCATTGCCTTGATGGTAACGATTGGATATTTTGAGCTCACGACATAGCTTTCTTATTTGACCAAGCAAATGTAATTGGGAGTTGACTACATTTTCGTAAATAGTTTTTTTACATAATACTTCAGAGGTCAATGGAGAATGTTTGTATAATCGATCTAGTTCATCTGCATTGAGATAAGCGTGTTGGTCTGGATGGTGTGCATAATTAAAATATGGATTAGGGAGTTTGTTAGAATCAGGAGGGATTTCTTGAAGAGCCAGAAGTTGTACAGGTAAAAGATATAAACTATTTTGGCCTAAAATATGTGTTTGAAAGAGGTATAATAAGGCTTCAGTCGAGCACTCAATGGTATTTAAATCAGGAAATTGCTCATGTGCTGATTCTAAATTGATTGATGGCATTAATAGCAACAATGGGTGTGGGTGAAGTGAATCTTCTTCACTGATAAAGATCGCTATGTCAATCATAAGAAGGGTGGCTTCATAATTGGGAATTGCGGTATAACTTAAGCCTGTGCCCTTGATGAACTCCCAGTTATCATTGAGGATGCGTTTAAATTCTGCTATTAAATCTGATTTTTTTCTAAACTCTGAAAAGAGCTCATGGAATATTTCATCGAGTTTATAGTAATGGGCATTTAATACTCTAATGCTCAAATCATTGTTTTCCAGCTCATCACATTGTTCAATGAGATTCAATGCGCGTGATTTTATTTCAGAAATTTTCATAACTTATTAATTTAAAGAAGAAAAGAATTTTATTCTATTTTGTGGCGTTAATATTTACAAGTAATAGATTATTTTTTTAAACACAGTTAAGATTTTTTGAAATATATTGTAGCAATGAGTCTTTTAACGTAGAGTTATCCTATAACGTTTGAGTGATGTTGGTTTTTTATGTGGTTGGTTAGATTAGCTCTATCTAGACCTTATACTTTCATTGTAATGGCTTTATTGCTTCTTATATTGGGTGTTTTATCCATTATCAAAATGCCTGTCGATATATTTCCCCCCATTAAAACGCCTGTGGTCAGTGTAATCTGGAATTACAATGGTCTTTCTCCTGAAGAAATGAGTGGTCGTATTACCACAATTTTTGAGCGTTCTATTACTTCTACGGTCTATAATATTGAACATATTGAATCCCATTCCTTAATTGGGATGAGTATTGTAAAAATTTATTTTTATCCAACAGTCGAAATATCAACTGCGATTAGTCAGGTAGTATCAAACGCCCAATCTATCCTAAGATGGATGCCTGCAGGAACATTGCCCCCATCTGTTTTAAGCTATGATGCATCGACAGTACCCATTATGAAATTGATTTTGTCGAGTAAAAGCTTAAGGGAAGCAAAACTTTTTGACTTGGCTAATAATTTTATTCGTAATTATCTAGCAAATATTCAAGGTGCAGCAATTCCCGCACCCTGTGGTGGGAAAGTCAGACAAGTAGTGTCTGATCTAAAAGTTAAAGCCATGCAAGATTTTGGTATATCACCACAAAACGTGGTGGATGCATTGAATGCTCAGGCCCTTATACTACCAGCAGGGACTCAAAAAATTGGTCCTTATGAGTTTTTTGTGAAACTCAATAATAGCCCAGTTACTGTAGATGAATTTAATCAATTACCGCTTTATCCATCTACCAATCAAGAATTATACATCCGAGATGTCGCACATATTCGTGATGGATCGGTTCCTCAAATTAATGCCGTTCGCTTAAATGACGAACCTGCGGTAATGATGAATATCCTAAAAATTGGCGGTACATCAACCATTGAGATCATTGAAAGAATAAAAAAAATGCTACCCCTTATTCAAGATAACATGCCTAAGGGGCTCAATCTAAAGATCTTCGGCGATCAGTCCTTATTTGTAAAATCATCAATAAAAAATGTCATACATGAAGGCATTGTGGCTTCTTTACTAACGGGTCTGTTAATTTTTATGTTCACAGGAAATTTACGCAATACTTTAATTATTACCATTTCTATTCCACTATCAGTGCTTTCGGCCATTATTATTTTAAAATGTCTAAATCAAGGCATTAACATTATGACGCTTGGTGGAATGGCTTTAGCCATTGGCATTTTAGTCGATGATGCGACCGTTGAAATTGAAAATATTAATCGCCAGTTGAGTTTAAAAAAACCGATGTTACAAGCCATTTTAGATGGGGCTTCGCAAATTGCAGTGCCGGCATTTGTGTCTACATTGTGCATTTGTATTGTTTTTTTGCCAATGTTTTTTTTAGAAGGGATTACCCACTATTTATTTGTCCCCTTCGCTGAGGCCGTAATTTTTTCAGTATTTGCTTCCTATGTGTTATCGAGAACCTTAGTTCCCACCTTAGTCCGTTATTTGTTAGTTGAAGATAGTATTGAACATCAATCACATATCCATCAGCAATTTGAAAAGGGGTTTATCAAACTTCGCAATCAGTATGAAAAGCGACTTGGCAGCACATTGAAAAACTCAAAAACTTTTATTGTTTATTTTTTGATTACAGCATCGTTATGTTTGCTTTTATTTCCATTTTTAGGAAGTAATTTCTTCCCTAACGTCGATGCTGGTCAAATTAAATTACATATTAGGGCGAAATCTGGAACGCGACTTGAGGAAACAGCAAGGCTTGCTGCAAAAGTAAGGCATTTGGTTGCAGATGTAATTCCTGCAAATGAAATAGATAGTATCATTACCAATGTCGGCTTGCCAATTAGTGGTATTAATTTAAGTTATGACAATTCAGGAACAGACGGGCCACAAGACGCAGATCTTTTTATTGATTTAAAGCCTAATCATCACCCTATAAAAAATTATATCGAAAAATTGCGTAGTGTCTTAAACCAACATTATCCTGAAGTGGGGTTTTATTTTTTATCTGCAGATATTGTCAATCAGATCTTAAATTTTGGTTTGCCCTCTATCATTAATATCCAAATTAATGGTTATAAAGATACTGAAAACCATGATTATGCTAAACAATTTCTTGATAAATTAAAGCGTATACCTGGTATTGTTGATGCTCGCATTCGACAACTGACCGATTATCCAGAGATCTATGTCGATGTCGACAGAAGCCGTGCTAGAGTGCTTGGTTTAAGCGAGGCGGATATTGTTAATGATGTTTTTATTTCACTATCGGGTAGTCTTCAAACAACACCTAATTTTTGGTTAAATACAGAAACAGGGGTATCTTATCCTATTGTCGTGCAAACGCCTCAATATGAACTGAATAGTTTTCAGGCATTAAAAAACATCCCTTTGAAAAAAGGTGGATTATCATCGAGCAAACAAATTCTCGGAGCTGTTTCTTCATTCAGTTTCAAACAGGTTGCAACCGTGATCAGTCATTATAATGTTCAACCTGTTATCAATATTTATGCAAGCATTCAAAATAGAGATGCCGCTTCAGTAGCACGTGATATTCAACGTTTGATTAAAACAACCAACCAGCATCTACCAAAAGGCTCTGAAATTCAGCTTAAGGGACAAGTGGAAGTACAACACACATCCTTTAACAATCTATTGTGGGGACTTGTTTTTTCAATACTGTTGGTTTATTTGGTTATGGTGGTTAATTTGCAGTCTTGGTTGGACCCGTTGATTATTATTTCTGCCTTACCGGCCGCTTTTTCAGGCATTTGTTTGGGATTGTTTATTACCAATACCACCTTAAGTGTTCCTGCTATTATTGGTACCTTTATGACTATCGGCATTGGTATTTCAAATAGTATTTTGTTAGTCAATTTTGCCAAACAAAATTTTAATGAAAGTCATGATCCACTAAGTGCGATTATGAATGCAGCTAAAACAAGATTAAGACCAATTATTATGACAGCATTGGCGATGATTTTTGGTATGTTACCTATTGCGATAGGTTTTGGGTCGGGCGCAGAACAAAATGCCCCTATAGGACGTGCAGTGATTGGGGGACTTATTTTTGCAACGGGTTCCACTTTGTTTTTTGTACCTAATTTCTTTTATTTCATTTATTCTAGAAAGAAATTAAAGTGAGGGAGCGATGATTTCTCTGTTAGATTATATTGATAAAATAAATTACCTATATAAAAAGGCTCCTATTTTTATACGAGTCTTATTCGTTATTTTATCTGTCATATTGTTTTTGAACATTGGGATGAGAGTTTCTAATTCTCTGGATCTATATTTTCATCAAATGAAAGTAAGCTTACCGGTGGTTAAATTGATACAACCGGTTAAAAAAAATGCCTCTGAAGAGATTATATTACCTGGAACACTAATGGCATGGCATGATACGGATATTTATGCCAGAATTAATGGCTATGTCACTAAGTGGTATGTTGATATAGGTTCGGTGGTTAAGAAAAATGATGTTCTGGCTATTATTGACGCACCGGAAATGAATGCTCAGTATCGTCTTGCTAAAGAAAAGTACAACGCTTTAAAAGCTAAAAATAATTTAGCACAGATTACGGCTACCCGATGGAAAAATCTTCTCAAAACCGATTCGGTTTCACAGCAAGAAACGGATGAAAAAGTCAATCTTGCTGACTCTACCTTCGCAGATATGTTATCGGCCAAGGCAGAAAAAAATCGTCTTAAAGAAATTGTAAAATTTGAAAAAGTAAGAGCTCCTTTTTCAGGAATTATTTCCGATCGCCATATTGATATTGGAAGCCTTGTCAACTCAGGCAGTAATACGAATTCTCAGCAGCCGCTGTATCATATTGTTAAGTCTGATAAATTAAGGCTTTATGTCAAAATCCCGCAAATTTATATGAATAAGTTTCCTTTAGGATTGGTGGTAAAATTGAAATTTAGCCAATATCCAAAGAAAGAATTCGAAGCAAAATTGATAAGAACTGCAGATGCAATTGATTTAACCACCAGAACCTTATTGACGCAATTTGTTATTCATAATCCAAAACAAGAATTACTTGCAGGTAGTTTTACGACTGTCTTTTTTACGATTCCTTTCTCTAAAGACTCTTATAGAATTCCAGTAAATGCTTTGTTATTTAGAAAAGAGGGTATTCAGGTCGCATTGTTAAAAAATAAAGAAACCATCCATCTACAGGATATCCATATCTATCGCGATTTTGGTGAATTTGTGGAGGTAACACGAGGATTAACTGAAGATGATGATGTGGTTTTAAACCCATCTGATGATATCTATGAAAATCAGAAAGTCATGGGGATGCAAGTTGATAAAGCGTAATGGTTTATTGCTGATGACGATTGCCGTAATGTCAGCGTGTTCATTTGAGCCTAAAAAAAATAGTATTGAAATGAATTTGCCTACTGAGTTCAAAGAACAGCAAGGGGTATGGCTTCAGGCAAAACCCAAACTTTATCAAGAAAAAATGGATAAATGGTGGGAACTTTATAAAGATGAAACCCTAAATGCGCTAGAGAGGAAAATAAACTGCCAGAACAATCAATTAAAGGTTGCCTACTACCAATACAAAGAGTCCCAACAAGTAGCCCGTATCGCCAGATCCTATCTCTATCCAAGCATTACTGGCTTTTATAATATGGCAAGAGTTGAAAACGCGCCTAATCAAATTACCAATAAAAATGTGGCTGGTTTATATATTTATAATTCATTTTTTCTATCAGGTTTAATCAATTATGAAGTTGACCTTTGGGGTAAAATTCGCAGCAGTGTCAAGGTTAACGATCGTTTAATGGCAGCCAGTAAATTAGATATGGCTGCCATCAGTTTAAGTTTACATGGCCAATTGGCGACCGATTATTTTCTTTTAAGAAGTGCAGATAAGATGCAATCTATTTTAGATGAAAATGTTACCATTTATGAAAAAGTCTATCAACTGAGAAGACATCAGCATCATGGTGGCTTGATTTATGAGACCTCTAAGCAACAAGCCTACCATCAATTACAACAGGCAAAGTTATTACAAGTAAATAATCAAATTAAACGTTCTCAACTTGAACATTCGATTGCCGTCCTAACTGGTGAGACACCATCATTATTCAATATTTGCCCGGCAGTCATTCCCTTTAGAAAAGTTTCAATCTATCCCAGGATTCCTTCACTTCTATTAGAAAGAAGACCTGATGTGGTTGCCGCCCAATACCGCGTCATGAGTGCAAAAGCCAATATTGGTTATGCGCGTGCCGCGTTTTTCCCCGCCATCAATCTATTTGCATTACTCGGAGGGCAATCGAGTGATATTACCAATCTATTTTCACGAAGAAGTTTATTTTGGTCGCTTGGGCCTTCTGCCGGAACCACCGTAGTCTCTTTAATTCGTCCTATGGTGTCCCAAACCATTTTTGACGGCTTTAGACTTCCCTCACAACTTAATCAAGCGTGGTATGCTTTAAAACTTTACTCGGCGCAATATCGACAAACTGTATTGACAGCATTCAAGGAAGTAGAAGATCAATTGGTTGAAATTAGAAAGATTGATGAAAATATTGAAATTACCAAACAGGATTTGAAAGCTGTAGACCGCCAATATTATCAAGCGCTGCAAAGACAAAAAGGCGGTATTACGACTTATATTGAAGTGGCGCCATTTGAAGTTAATAAGCTCCAATTGGAAATTGATATGATTGCGCTTCAGGCCAGACGGCAAATTGCAAGTGTGGCCTTAATAAAAGCATTAGGCGGAAGTTGGGAAAGCTAGATCTTGATGTTTTTTGATTTTACGTTCTTGGAAGAACGCTTTCCCAATACGTGTGACATTAAAACACAGTACTGTCACTAATATCATATGCAGCCATGATGTGGTCAGGTATTTAAAAATAGGTAGTACCATCAAAACACCAACACAGCCTCCCAAACTTACAATTAATGTTTTTTTCACTTGGATTTTTTTTTGTTTGAGATAAATAAGTGTTGTCAGTGGTTGTTGCATAGCACCTGCTGTGGTCATGATTGGGAAAGCCACGACTGGGGATACATTCAATAAAAACAATACCCCTTGAATCAGAGCGAATAATCCGATACCAACAGAACTTAATGCGCCACATATGATCATGGCAAAAAAAGCAATATAAAGTGATGTTGAATGTAATGCTGTCAGTTTCCCACCAATGGGCAACCATTGCATTTGTTTGCTAATTAATAGACTGATGATTAAAGAAAAACTAATTACCATAGCAAAGCGTATCGCTTGTTTACTGAGTTTGGACACCACCTTTCCACCTAAAAGTCCCCCGATACAGGTTCCTATCACCAAGGTGAGCAAAGTGGTTTTATCCACATCAATGGTCTGCATAAAAAATATTGACTCAATGACTCCTGGAATAATTTGTGCGCCATTAACCATCGGTGGCAGTTGTTCATCTGAGAAAGTATTGAATGCTTTTGCAAGTGCAATATTAACAGCAAAACTTCCAATCCCAATGGTATCAGCAATAAAAGCAATTACACCGCTTATACCCAATTTAAGGGTCTCAATTCTGGTCAAAATAATATTTTTTTCTGACCCAAGCTGATAAATCATATAAATAACACATAAAGTACTTAGAAATAACATTGAAGAGATGATTAAAAAATGCATAAATGAACTCTAAAATAAACAATGATGAAATTATACACAAATACAAACAAATAATCACCTGCTTGTTAATTTTTGTCTATAATTAAATAAATCAATTATGGGAGCGATAATGAAGTTAATAGTAGGTTTTGTCCTATCGATGGCATTCAATACAGCAATTGCGGTGGTTTGTCCTAATATTGCCAATGGCTGTGGAGAATTTGGTTATTATGCTTCCTGTGAAAAAATCATAGGTTTAATGTATGACTCGCCATGCTATCAAGATGATGAATGTCGTATGAGTTGTGAATATAATAACTATATTGTCTATCTCGAGCCTCCAGAGGGGTTTTGTTGTTTAAAAAGTTGTGAATAGGCCGAATATAATTTATGATTTTAATGTATCTATAAAATAGCAGGTGAATAATGAAGCTTTTATTTCTGGGTGTTTCATCCGCTCTATCGGTTGGAGATAAACAATATCAATCCAATATGATTATTGAAACCCTTGATGGTAAAAGAATGCTCTTCGATTGTGGATCCGATGTAAAACACTCTTTATATGAACAAGGTATCAGTTGCCCTCAGGTGGATGCTGTGTATATCAGTCATCTTCATGCTGATCATGCAGGTGGGCTTGAGTGGTTCGGTTTTTCTAAGTATTTCCTTGAAAACAAAAGACCCGTTCTTTATATTAGCCCTGATCAGAAAGACACACTGTGGAATCATGTTTTATCTGGTGGCATGTCTTGTCTTGAAGATTTTCAACCAACATTGTCAACCTATTTTGATGTCAAAAATATAAGTCAAAATCAGTTTATTTGGGAAAATCATACATTCCTATTAATTAAAGTTCCGCATAGTATTTGTAATCATAAGCATTTACCTGCCTACGGTTTGCTTATCGAAGGTGATAGTAAAACGATTTTTATTTCTTCTGATACGCGATATTGTCCTGAGATATTAGAACCTATTTATCGTCGTTCGGATATAATTTTTCATGATTGTGAACCTCTTCATTC
>JAKFUY010000226.1 GCA_021732495.1 Legionellales bacterium
CCTGATTGTAGGGTATGATGATAACGCCATTGCCAAAGATGAAAATGGTCGTGAATATCGCGGATTAATTAAAATTCGTAATTCTTGGGGAGATCGGATTGGCGATCAGGGTAATTTCTATATGTCTTATGATTATTTTAGGGCTTTGGTAATCGAATTGCAGCGGATACGTCAAATTCGCAGTCGTACATAAAAAATTGATTTTGGTGCCAGCTAAACCATTTTAGCTGGTTGTTATGAAGGTAATAAACAAAGGTATGTTTTATGGCAATAGTAGTACAGCACATCAGTGCTTGCGAATCGGATATCCAAGGGAATGGCTCCATTGGTCGCTATTTTTTTCTGACCGGTTCTGATGGACGGGCTCGACAAATATCAGATATTTTTATCAATAGGGTCGAAAAAGTCCATCCTAGACAACATAATTTATATTTGGGGCAATTGAAAAATGCACAAGGACAGCTGGTTGATGTGGCGTCCATTTCTACGGGAATGGGGGGGCCAAGTGCAGACATTATTATCAATGAATTGGTGATGTTAGGTGCAAAACGATTGTTGCGAGTGGGCACTTCAGGCTCGCTTCATCCGCAGCATGTTAAAATTGGTGATATTGTGGTGGCCACAGGTGCCGTGCGAGATGATAAGGCGTCTTGGGATTATATCTATCCTGAGTTTCCTGCAATGGCGTCTTATGAATATGTGACAGCTGCAAAAACGGCTTGTGCTCAAAAAACATTTGATGATAGACAAGTTCATTTTGGAGTGGTGCATTCTAAAAGTTCGCTTTTTGCCCGAGAGTATCAATTTTCCTTGTTGGCAGATAGCCAAAATTATATGGATTCTATTCGTAAAGCAGGGGTACTGGCAACCGAAATGGAATGTGCGCAATTTTTCATTTTAGGACCGATACTGACAGCTCGCCAGAACCATTTATTCTCTCCTGAAAAAGCCATTTTCTGTGGGGCAATTCTTGCCATCATTGGTGATGAATCAGGCTTTGCCAGTGATAAACAAATGATTGTGCAAGCCAATGAGCGCTCTATACAGTTTGCAATTGAAACCACATTGCAACTTTCTGAAATGGATAAATTACGTTATTGCTAAAGCCTCAGGGGTTCTTTTAAAGGATTTTTGACTAAATTGAACCCTAGATAAAATAGCTTCTTGCGGTTGTTGCATCGCGTGTTGTTCAATAAGACGCAGACGATGCAATAGCCCTTCCTGATTGGCAATCTGAATATTCAGCCCTGGCCTTGCATTGAGCTCTAACATTAAAGGTCCTTCCTGAGCATCAAGCACAATGTCTACACCTAAATATCCCATGCCTGTCAGCTCATAACAGCTTGCTGCAATTTGCAAGATTTCATCCCAGTAGGGTATTTGTACGTTCGATGTCGGCTGCATGGTATCGGGATGGTATTCGACAATTTCATTTTGTGAGACGGCATGTAAGGTCAAGCCGCTGTGAATATCAATGCCTGCACCAATGGCGCCTTGATGAAGATTGGCTTTTCCGCCTGAGGAGCGCGTTGGCAAACGCAGCATCGACATGACAGGGTATCCAAGCAAAGTGATGACCCTGACATCTGGTACGCCTTGAAAACTAATCGAGTTGAAAATTGGGTCGACAATCACACGTTGTTCGATAATGGCATAATCATGGTGTCCGCCTAAACTATATGCGCCTGAAAGTAGGCGCGATAAGTGATAGCTTAATTCTTGCGGAGAAATGAGTTTACCATTGATCTGTCGATATCGATGCCCTACTTTTCCGGTAATCACCAATATCCCATCGCCACCAGAACCATGTGCAGGTTTAATCACAAAATCATGAAAAGGTTCAAGAATACTTTCAATTTTTTTGATTTGATGCTCGGTTTCAATTTGTGCATATAGTTTAGGTACGGCAATACCAGCTTTTAAAGCCAAGCGTTTGGTCTGAAGCTTATCATCGACCAAAGGATAGTATTCACGGGCGTTGTATTTAAGCACGAAATCTTTGTTTCGTTGATTAATACTTAAAACACCTTTTTTTTGTAGCTCACGAAAAATCTTGAAGACCATGGTGTAACCTATGTTAGTTTGCTAAGCGAGCTAAAGAATTGAATCGTATGAGTTCCATCAATCGATACCCTCGATATTGGCCAAACCATAAAATAAGCGCCAAAATAACCAGAATCAATTCTGGAAAGGCAAAAACAAGATATTGGACCTGAGGTTGATTCATCGCCCAATAACAGAGTGTGGCAGCAAAAAGACTACCAAAGCTTGCTTTAACGGCTGCAAAAGGACTACGCTCATCCCACATAATACACATTCTTTCAATGGTCATCGTGAGAATGACCATGGGGAATAAGGCGATGGAAAGTCCTGATTCCAGGTTAAGACTTTGGCTTAAAATGCTAATACCTATCATCAAGAGGATGACCACAGTCAGTACTGCTGAAAGTCTTGGGACCAACAGTAGGCGTAATTGATCAAGATAAAAGCGTGCCATTAAACCAAAAAATATAATAATATTAAAAAGACTAATACCCCAAATCACGTGTGTTTCTCGAAAGGCCAAGGCAATAAGCACCGGCATGAAGGTCCCAAAAGTCTGTAGGCCTATAAAGTTTCTTAATAACAAAATAATAAAAGCACCGACAGGAACCGTTAATAGAATTTTATAGGTTTCCTGGGTGGTAATGGGAAGCTGTAATAATGAAAAACGCATCAGTTGCGATTCACTTTGCAAGCCATGTGTTTTAGCCACCCGTAAAGCGTTCATTGGGGTGGGTGAGACATTCAAGTTAAAACTGGCTTTATTGGCTCCAAAGAGGGTAAATAAAGCTTCTTCACCATATTGCCAAATAATAAAGTCAGCAGGCAATCCGGTATTGCCATTGCTAGGGTTGATATATAACCATTCTTTTTGATTGTAGACCGCAAGCCAGGTTTCTAATTCCGCATGACTTTGTTGATGGGCTCTGACGCCATGGACGGCTGTGGCATAAATGTTTGCCTGATTTAATATCCGAGTCGCAGCAGAGACAATAGCATTGTTGGATAATTCATTGCCTACCAGCACTCTAGCATTCCCATTGTTCTTATGAAGTTCCCGAATAATTTCTTCTGCAAAGGTCTGAATATCGGCCGAGCTCTGTCTGGCAGCCTGCAAAATGGTTTTGGCCGCAGAGAACTCAGGTTCTTGCAGGGGGACCTTTTTCAATAAAGGTGGTTTAAAAGTCTTGAAGGCTGAGTGGGCTTCATTTTCTTTAAATATGGCTCGATAGTATAGTGATTGCGGACCGACACCACGTCGCAAGGTCCATACCACTTGACGATTAGGCCCAATGAGATGGGTGCTAATGCCATAATTTTGCGCAATAAAGTATTCATCAAGGATAGAGTAATGTGTAGGGAGGTAAGGAATGCTAAAGGTCGCTTTGATCGGGCGATTTTTTTCTGCAATAAATTTAAGATTCGCCTCGAGAGTCCACGTGTTAACAGTGTCATCCTCTTTTAAAGGAACCCCCATCACCAAATGTCGATAGCCAAAAATAGCACTACCAACGAGGGTTAGAATAATAATTAAAGAATACAGATGTTTTTTTGGGGTTTTCATTTAATAAAGCTCATAACGTACAAAATTTAATAGGATCGGGTATATTTTAAATTGGGATCAACAACACCATCAAATGCAAGAATAGCTTCACGCCCTAATAACATGGGGTAAATAAAATGCTTGCGATTGGTTAAATTGACCCGTATCGTTCGGGTTTTATTGCCCAAGCGAATATTCATTAATACAACTGGACGACGCACTGATTTTCTTAAAAGGGTAGAGTGGTTTTCTTCAGCCCGGTTTTTAATATTTACTTTTCCAATATATTCACACTCAAAAAATTTATCACCTTGGCGACTTGGCACAATAAATGTCAAATAATGTTTTTCATTTTTGGTCACCTCTTTGATATGCGTTGCATTCAGCGATGCTGATTTTGCCCCAGTATCTAGTTTAGCCGACACCGTCAAGTCATTATCAATTAAAGTCGCTTTTTCAATATAACCGTAAGTCTCTAGATTTGATTTTGCCATAATCGGTCCCATATAAAAAGAACAAACCATTAACCAACAATATAAAAAAAACGGCATTAACCCTCCCCTTTTTTTTTGAAAAAAATGATATCCATTTTAGCAAATTTTAACTCAATTCCGCAATTATTATCCTATCCTAAAACCAACTTAATTGTCTTCTACTTATTTTATACAGCTAGTGCACTATAAATTGCCACTATTTTTGAAATTATTATTTTATTTATTTGTTGATTCCTGTAGAATGACTAGCTTGGCCAAATGATAAAAACCAGGGCATATTGAAAAAAATATTTTCATCTTAGGTTTTTTATGATAAGATACGCATATCTTTTACAGTGGAAGATGATAAGTGTATTCTGACGACACGCAGATAGAAACGGATCAAAAATCTAATCATCCTGTTGCAGATTTTTTGTTAGAATTAAAAGAAGTAAATGTCTGGATTGCTTTGCAAGCGACTCTCGACTCTCTCGATATCTGGTTAAGTGCTGTTAAACTCTATTTTGATGGCAGCAATATCCCTTCCGCAGAAATGTATCATTGGCTTGGCTCTCCTGTAGGCCTTTTAACGTTTGTCCTCGGTGGTTTATGTTTTGGTGGGTTTGCCTTTATCGCCAATTATTCCGATCCTAACTGTTCTAATATAGCAGATACCTCTTGGCCTTTTATTCGAGATTGTTTTAAGGGTTTAAAGTGGACGTTTAAGGGCACTCGAAGTGCATTTGTTGTAGCCCAACTTTTATTCCAGCAAGGTTTTTCTTGTGCGACACCCGTAGGCATTGGTTTGGGAGTTTTTTCTGCAGCCAACCGGTTGTGGAATCGCAATATGGTTGAAAATCGCAAATTAATGCAATCAGAAAATGTGCTGTTTCAGAAAAATATCAAAAATATCAATGCTGGTTTTTTAAAAGTGACAGAAAGTGAGTTGAAGACATTACAGACCATGTCCGGCGACGCGATTCATTTAAAGATATATGTGGGATGCATCCTACAAACACCAGATAAAAAATTTTATTACGTTGACAGTCAAACAAATGACGCTCAAGAAGTCGTCTATCAAGTAAAAGAGCTTGCGTCAGACCAGGAAAAAGAAATTCAGACATTAAAAATCGATGACCGTCATGTTTTATTAGACTGGGAAACGATGATTCCAGAAGATGGTGAATTAGCAAAAATCTTACAAAAGAAAAAAGCGTATTTGGCTAATCCTGATAATCTCAAGACACTATATGACGTGCCGCAGTTTCAGGATAACTCCTATAGAGCCTATGTTTCTGCTTTTATCAATGGTGTATTAAATGCCCCTTATTATTTCTTAGGGGTATTGGCGATGGTCACATTACCTGCGGGGTTGATTTTATACGCAGCTGTTGCGGTGTGTTCTTTTTTCATGGTTCTGAATGTTTTTGCTGAATGTTATCAAGAGTTTGATTTTCAGCGCAAGCTTAGATTGACTGAGTGTAAAGCAAAGCTTTCTATGATTAAGCGTTTTATAAGTCTGGAGTTGGATGAAAATAAGCGCTTATTTGATAAGATTATTCAGGAAAACAGCCCATCTCCAAAGACCAATAGCGAAGCGGATATCTTCCTAAAAGAGTTTGTTAAAAAATTGGAGAGTAATTTTTTAGAGAACCTTAAAATTGGCAATCAATCCTATCCCTTTGTTGTTGACGAATATCAGGAAAAAAAATTGAAGGAAGACTTTCGAAATTTCTCGGATACTGAGTTTAACCTACTCCTTTCCTATATTAAGCTTGAGCAGTTAAAAAATGATCATGAGAAATACAAGAAAATGCTTGAACTCAACATGGTTATTAATAAATGGCCGTTGATTATCCAGGGGATTAAAAATGGACTTCATTGCTATGGTGTTTTTAATGGACTTTTAATGACCATTGCAGCCTTAGCTTCTTTATCCGGAATAACATTTGGGCTTCCTTTTTTTGCAGTTTCTATAGGCATAGGCCTTATTCTCGTCGCAGGAGGTGTTCTTTATACGGCCTACTGCTCCAATGATGATATGAGTCCTTCAAACATTGTAGATACTATAGAAAATGCTGACGATAATTCCCTCGAACGAAGTGAAGATGCGTGTCAAATCGATAGTTATAAAAAGATTATTGAGAGTGACAATGATATTAAGCCGTCGAAAAATCTCATGATTTCTGAGCAATGTGAAGTGCCCCGACAATTTCTATCTGGATGTAAGAAAGGAATTAAATTTGTACAGAACTTTTTCCAGATGTTTCCACATCTTGACGGTTCCAGTATTGAAGCCCAATGTATTTATGGTCTTTTTGCTTTAGGTTATGCAGGCATGTTTTCTTTAAAAGGTCTTAGAGGCTTGATGCGGGTGGAATCTCACAAGGAATCTTTATTAGTGGGAGGTTTTTTTAAAAAACCTGACGAGGCGGAAACCTTCACTAAACAGCGTTCCTCCTCGCCCATTAATGCCCTTTAGTTTGGCATCGTTTTTTCTTTTGCAATATTTTGTTTATAGATTTCCGGATTGAGATTGGGATCATTATACATTTTATGCTGTTGATATACTCTAAATGTTCGTGTGTGACCTTTTGTTTCTTCGAGCAACTCTTTGAGACAGGTGGATAATTGTTGATGTTGTATGGACAGTTGATGCGCTTTGAGTTTGCATTGTTGTAAATGCTCAGGGGACACATCAAGGCGTTCGGTTTGAAGATTCATGTGGTATATTTTTAGAGATAAAATAGATAGGCGGTCTATCATCATTCCAGGTGTTTCTGAATGAACCTTACAGTGTTCATGAGAAGCTGGTGCTAACATCGCAATGAGAAATTGATCGATTTTTTCCATCTCATTATTGCGTCGTTGATTGCATTGATCGATCTCACGTTTGGCTTTGACGATAAAGGCATCTCCCATATCGTCGCGACGGGCGCGGTCTTCTGCGTGCCAAAGTTGAAAATTAAATTGATGATTGGCTTCAACTGCGCCCATTAAATTCGTTTCGGATGTTTGGACACCATCAGATTTCCAGCGTACAATGGCATTTTGATGAAAATGAGTCACTTGGTCGAAGAATGTATTGATATTCATAACTTTGCTCTTGATAGTAAAAATTTGAAGTATAACGTTTTTCTGTCTGATGGAGAATAAAATGCCAAAATATTTAATATGGTTTTCTATCCTGGCGATATTTTCAAGTCTCGCTTTTTCTAAAGAATATTTGCCAAAAGGCTGCCAATCAATAGCCCTTGAGGGGACTGATATTCATCTCAAGGCTCATGCAGATCATTTATTGTTCTTGCATAATGTATCTGAATCTGAGATTTGGTTGGGAAATCGAGAGTCGGCAAAATTAACGGTAGATATGCATCCAGGCGGATGGAGCGTGCTTTTTATACCCTCAGCAGATGCCAATTGGCGCTGTGTGGAGTCTCAAACGGGACATGAGCAACAAGTGCCTTGTCAAAGTGTTATCGCCTTGTGCCAATGGCCAGCAACAGCGCCTAACAATGTGCAATTTAAAAATAGTCTATGGTTGGTGGAAAACCAGTCCATAGTAGTGGCAAAAGCTTATTTGCAAAGAATGGGTTGGCATTTTGACAAAGTTGGTACAAAATTGTCAAAACAAGGGGTAAAAAATAGATGAATTTTTGGGGATGGAATAAATAGTGGCTAAAAAGAACAAAGATCCGTTTTTTGAACGTGAACTTGAAAAATATGATGATCCCGTCCCAAGTCGAGAATTCATCATCCAGACCTTGACGGAATGTGGCTCGCCTATTACCCGTACGGTTTTATTTAAAAAATTAGGTTTGCGAAAGAAAGCTCAAGAAAAAGCCATCATGTTTCGGCTTCGAGCCATGGTTCGAGATGGCCAATTGATGGTCGATAGGCGCGATAGATTATGCCTGATCAATAAAACATCTTTAACTCGTGGACGTATTCAGGCGCACGCAGAAGGCAATGGCTTTTTTATCCCGGAGTCCGGTGAACCCGATATGGTATTGTCTGCTCGTGAAATGAAAGGTGTGATGCATGGTGATGTGGTATTGGCTTATCAAGCTGGTGTTGACAGGCGTGGACGCCCTGAAGCCAAGGTCGATAGCATCTTAGAACATGCCATCACGGCTATTGGTGGCCGCCTGATTGAAAAAGAGGGGGTTTTCTACGTTGAGCCTGAGCATCGCTATTTTTTTCACGATATTTTAATTGCCCCTGAGTTCACGCAAGGCGCCCAATCTGGGCAAATGGTGATTGTTAAAATTACAGAATACCCCACATTGCATCGCATGGCGATTGGCCATGTGGAAAAGGTATTAGGGGATTACTTAGATCCCGGCTTGGAAATCGATGTTGCCATCTTGAACTATGGCATACCGCTACAAAAAAACAGTGAAGTGTTATCAGAAGAACATTTGGTGCCTAAAACAGTGCGCCCTAAAGATCTGGAAGGTCGTCAAGATTTACGGCATTTGCCTTTTGTCACCATTGATGGCGATGATGCCAAAGACTTTGATGATGCCGTTTGTTGTGAACCGCTATCCAATGGCAATCATCGTTTGTGGGTGGCCATTGCTGATGTGAGTTATTACGTTAGACCTGGAAGTGCCATTGATACGGATGCTTTAGAGCGAGGCAATTCGGTGTATTTTCCAGGGCGTGTGGTTCCTATGTTGCCAGAGATTCTCTCCAATGGCATTTGTTCACTCAATCCCAATGTCGATAGATTGTGTATGGTCGCTGAGATGGTGATTACGCCTGTTGGAAAAATCAGTCATTCACATTTTTATCGGGCGGTCATTCATTCGAAAAATCGCCTAATTTATGATGATGTGAGCAACTGGTTAACAGGTAAGTCCACGCATGCTTTAAGTGAAGATGTCTGGGCCATGTTGCAACACATCAATCAAGTCTATCAAATTTTACGAACCGCGCGTATTCAACGGGGTGCTATTGAGCTAGACACTGTTGAAACCAAAGTCATTTTTGATGCGCAGAGAAAAATTGAAAAAATTGTTCCTGTCATTCGTAACGAAGCACATAAGTTGATTGAAGAATGCATGTTAGCAGCAAATGTTGCGGTTGCGAGCTATGTTGCCCGTGAAGCGGGAAGATGTCTATATCGTGTGCATGAGCAGCCTGATATTGAAAAGATGAAAGGGTTGAAAACCTTTTTAGGTGAGTTTGGTATTCAATGCCAATGGCAGGAGAAACTTTCTCCTAAACGCTTCCAAGAAACCTTAGATCAGGTGAGAACTCGGCCCGAGAAAGCCGTATTAGAAACGATGATGCTGCGTTCGTTAAAACAAGCGCAGTATTCTATTGAAAATATTGGGCATTTTGGTTTGGCTTATACGGCCTACACCCATTTTACCTCGCCCATTCGACGTTATCCTGACTTGATTGTGCATCGTATTTTAGGCGCTATTATTGATCATCGTCATCATCTTGATGAGCACCTAAGCGAAGAGAAACTTGCGCAAGCTGCGACGCGATGTTCGATGACAGAGCGACGTGCTGATGAAGCCACGCGCGATGTCATGACGTGGTTAAAATGCATCTATATGAAAGATAAACTGGGTCAAACCTTTGATGGAACGATTTCAGCTGTGACCTCTTTTGGTTTGTTTGTGATGATAAATGATGTCTATGTTGAAGGATTGGTTCACGTCACCTCGTTAAAAAATGATTATTATCAATTTGATGCGATGCGACATCGCTTAGTTGGCGAGCGTACCAATCAAATTTATCATTTAGGAGATAGTATTCGTGTGATGGTGGCAAGAGTCGACCCTGACGCGCGTAAAATCGATTTTGAACTCGTTAAAGAAGAAGCAGATGTCTAAAACACCTTCAGGCTACGGCAAGCATGCATGTTTAGCTATTTTGAAAAACCCCAATCGGCAAATTGAGCAATTGGTGGTGCGCAGTGGTGATGAAAAGCGTTATCAACCCTTATTGGATATCGCAAAGCAGAGAAATATTACCATAACAATGCAAAATACAGATTTTTTTAATAAAAATTTTGCTGATAATGTCCATCAAGGTATTGTCATCTGGGCAAAACCTTTGCCCACCTTGGTTGAGCCCGATATTATTCCTTTTATAGAAAAACTCGAGCATCCTGCATTTATCTTAATTTTAGATGGCGTCACTGATCCGCATAACCTCGGTGCGTGCTTAAGAACTGCAGATGCTGTAGGTGCTGATATGGTCATTGTGCCTAAAGATAAAAGTGCTTCTAGTAATGCGGTTGTGACCAAGGTATCGTCTGGGGCCACAGAAAGTGTGCCTTTGATTCGAGTGACCAATTTGGCGCGCAGTATAGAGCTTTTACAGCAATTGGGTGTATGGATTTATGGTGCGTGTGGCCAAGCGCAGCAATCTTTATATGAGCTGGAAGGTAAGCAATCCATCGCTTTGGTGTTGGGTGCTGAAGGAGATGGCTTACGGCGCCTCACCCGAGACAAATGTGATGGTTTATTTTCAATTCCGATGTATGGTATGGTTTCTAGTTTAAATGTATCAGTGGCGGCAGGAATTTCATTGTATGAAATTCGTCGCCAGCGTGGATAACTGTCCCCCGTATGGGGGACAACATCAGATAGCTTTAGCCTAATTGTTCTTCAACAAACGTCCAGTTGACCAGGTTCCAGAAGTGGTCAATATATGATGCACGAAGATTACGGTAATCAATGTAATAGGCGTGTTCCCACACATCGCAAGTCAGTAAGGCTTTTTGTTGATGGCGCATCGGTGTATCGGCATTACTGGTGCTTGTGATAGCCAGTTCACCTTTTTCATCTAAGACTAACCATGCCCAGCCAGAACCAAATGTGGTTAATGCGGTTTTGCTAAATAGTTCTTTAAATGCCTCAAATGAACCAAATTTTTTTTCAATCGCTTGAGATAATTTTCCATGCGGAAGACCACCACCTTGTGGACTTAAACAATTCCAATAAAAAGTGTGGTTCCAGACTTGAGCGGCATTGTTAAACAATCCAGCTTCACTTTTCATAATGATATCTTCAAGTGACGCATTGGCTAAGGGATGGTCAATTAATAACTGGTTTAAATTATTGACATAGGTCTGATGGTGTTTGCCGTAATGGTATTCCACGGTCTCTTTGGAAATATGGGGCTGTAAAGCATCCATTGCATAGGGCAATTGGGGTAGTTGAAAGGGCATATTGTTCTCCGAAATTTAAATTATAAGGCAAGTTGCCAGTTTAAAGAATACAATGACGCTTGGGAAGACTATGACTGAAATCTATTTTTTTTAGGGAAAATGGGTTAATATTTGCTTTGGTTTTAAACGAAAGAGGTTGCTATGGAAACGATAGATAAAATTAAACAACAAATTGCAGACAATACCGTTATACTCTATATGAAAGGCTCGCCAGAGATGCCGCAATGTGGCTTTTCAGCACGTGCGATTAATTGTTTAAAAGAATGCCAAGTTCCTTTTGCATATGTTGATATTTTGGCAAATCCAGATATTCGACAAACGTTGCCGCAGTATGCCGACTGGCCGACATTCCCACAGCTATGGGTTGCAGGTGAGTTGATTGGTGGTTCGGATATTGTAGCAGAAATGCATGCCAATGGAGAATTGCAGCCCTTGTTACAGCAAGCGTTGCAAAATCAATAAAATTTTATACACTATAAGGATAAAAAATGACGGTTTTAGTAGGTAGACAAGTCCCAGATTTTACAGTCCCAGCAGTATTGGGAAATGGCGAAATTGTGGGCCAATTTAATTTATATCAACATATTAAAGGAAAACATGCAGTGGTATTTTTCTATCCACTCGATTTTACCTTTGTTTGTCCTTCTGAATTGATCGCCCTCGATCATCGTATGGCTGAATTTAAAGAAAGAAATGTTGAAGTCATTTCTGTGTCAATTGATTCCCAGTTTGCGCACAATGCCTATAGAAATACACCTGTCAATCAAGGTGGTATCGGTCCTGTGAAATACACCATGGCTTCTGATGTGACCCATTCCATATGTCAATCATTTGGTGTTGAGCATCCTGCCGCGGGTGTAGCTTTGCGCGCAGCATTTATCATTGATGCTCAAGGTCTGGTGCGTTCACAAATTGTTAATGATTTACCAATTGGTCGTAATGTCGATGAGATTTTGCGTACAATTGATGCTGTACAATTCTTTGAACAACATGGCGAAGTCTGTCCAGCCGGTTGGAAAAAAGGCGAAACCGGTATGAAAGCCAGTCCTCAAGGTGTTGCCGCTTATTTAGCTGCGCATAGCGATAAACTCTAGTCAGTTAGAAGCATGTCGTTTAACGACATGCTTTTTCCACCTGATTTAAGATCTTACAAAATAATTCTGCTGTTTTTTGTGCGTCATAGAGTGCCGAATGCGCTTCTTTGTTATCAAATTCAATGCGTGCTGTCATAGCCGCTTTGGCCAAAACAGTTTGTCCATACATCACGCCTGCCAAGGTTGCCGTATCAAAACACGTAAAAGGGTGAAACGGGGATTTGATATTTTGGCGTTTACTGCCTTGTTGAACAAATTGCAGGTCAAACCAGGCATTATGCCCGACCAGTACCGCTCTTTGGCAATGTTGTAATTTTAAGGCATGGCGAATAGGGGTGAATAATTTTTTTAGGGCTTCTGCTTCGGAGATGGCAAACCGCAGGGGATGAAACGGGTCTATTTTATTGAAGGCCAATGATTTTTCATCAAGCTCAGCCCCTTCGTAAGGCGCAATATGTTCGCAAAAGCTTTCGCCTAAAATAAAGCCCTGATCTTTATTATGATCAATAAGAACGACAGCCATCTCTAATAGTGCGTGATGCTCAGGATGAAGTCCTGAGGTCTCAACATCAACGACGACTGGCAAAAACCCTCTAAAGCGTTCATGAATGTTTTGCCAGTCTTTCACCATTACACCTTCATTAAAAAATACTGTTTGCAGCATACTCTTTGTTGTAAAGTTGGTCAAGTTATTCATCGTTATGAGATGCTGTTAGGGCCCTTACTGACCATTGATAAGATGAATAATTAATCATGGTGCTTTTATTGTTTGCTTAATTAATGCAATTGAAACAATAGCTTAAAAACATTGACATAAAATATTGACAAATATAATAACTCGAATAATGATGATAGAAAGTCATGAAGTAGAGCACTCACTTCTTGGGCTTTAGGTTCACGCTCATCATACAAATCTGTCAGTAAAAAAAGTATTATTGACAATTTGTTCAAGTGAGTGAATAATCGTTATTGGTACGTTATGGATTAGAGCGATCAAAGCGTACTAACTAAAACGGACGTTTTAATAATAAAAAAGTGGAGAAAAGCATGTTAAATCTGAAGAAGACAGCATTGGCTGTTATAGCTTTAGGAAGCACTGCAGCTTTCGCTGGCACCATGGGCCCAGTTTGCAGCGCTGTTAATGTAACCGTTCCTTGTGAAACTTGTGCATGGGACTTCGGTGGTCGTGCATTGTATTTACAATCAGCCACATTCCAACCATCAGCAGAAGCTTCATACTATGCTAACGGCACAGCTGGAAGTTATGGTGTGAACCCACAATGGGGCTGGGGCTTTCAATTAGAAGCTTCTTACCATTATGGTACAGGCAATGATATGAATTTGAACTGGTACCACTACAGTCATAATGCAAATAACACTCGGAACTTATCAAGTGTAAATGGCGCATTCGTAGAGGTACTACCTGACCTGAATTATGCTACTGGAACTCTTGCAACTAGCGTCAAACCTCAGTGGGATCAAGTCAATCTTGAGTTTGCACAGCATGTAGATTTTGGTGAGAATAAATTTGTTCGCTTACACGGTGGTATCAACTACTCACGCGTTGGCGGCAATGGTTCACTTTCTGGACAAAACTACGCAACAACTACAACTGGAACACAATCCACTACTACATTTAATACGACATCAGTGTACAATGGTTTTGGTCCGCGCGTAGGTGCAGACTTAAACTATGAGTGGGGCAATGGTATCGGCGTTTATGCAACTGGTGCGGTCTCTGTTCTTGCTGGAACAAGCAAAGCTTCAATCGGTCTTGTAAGTAATGATCCTGCGTTTGTTACTACTGGTGGTCTTGGTAATCTACAAAACTCAGGCTTTGCAACCAGTCGTTCTAATGTCATTCCTGAATTAGATGCTAAATTAGGCGCAATGTACACTTATGCTATGGCACAAGGTGATTTGAGCTTGGATGTGGGCTGGGTATGGGCGCACTATGTCAATGCATTGACCTCTGAGGATGTTTCAGTTACTGGAACAACTGCAGCAAATTTGAATGTATCACATTTTACCCGTCTTTCAAGTTTTGGTATCCAAGGTTTGTACTTCGGAGCAAAATGGGTTGGCAACGTAGCTTAATACGGCACCATCCTTATACGAACCCACCTTCTGGTGGGTTTTTTTTCACCTGAGGGAAAGATGTATCATTTTAAAAAAATAGTGTGTGTGGCCATGTTATTAAAATCTATTTCAGGCTTTGCCGGTGTAATGGGTGGGGTTTGTAATGCTTCAGATGTACTGGTGCCAACAGAAAAACGTGCTTGGGATATTTCAGGACGTGCGCTATATCTACAATCCACAACGATGCAACCGACGTCACCATTGAGTCAAACGTTTAGTGAAACGAATAAAACAATCACTTGGGGTACCAATCCAGATTGGGGATGGGGCTTTCAGTTCTCTGCTGCTTATCACTTTAGCCGCGGCAATGAAGTCAATCTCAATTGGTATC
>JAKFUY010000094.1 GCA_021732495.1 Legionellales bacterium
AAGCTGATACCCTTGAAAAAATGGAAGCACTACTGCCTTTTAATGTGAAGCCAGAGGATTTAGAGGCTGCACGCGCCATACCCGAACTCATTTATCCTGAAAAGAGTGTGGCTATCTAAGCGCTTACAAATATTGAGAGTAAATATGCAGTGTTCGGTCTGTAAAACCAAGGCCATTTTCAGGTACTGATAATTTTATCATTTGCAGAGCTTGGGATGATTCTGTCGATTATTTTAGCAATACCATCTTCTTGATATTTAAGTTTGATAAATCCATGATTCCAACTTCCCAAAGGGAGGTATAAGATCAAGATACAGATCTGCTGTCAAGAACTTTAAAAAAATGGATATTTTTATAACTGCCTGAAATTAGCATGTATTTCATTGTAAATGAGATGTTTTTTTTCAGATATGGCTGTTAAATTGGGCTTTGATTGTTGGTGTTCAATGACTAAAATCAGTTTCCAAACTTTACTTTTTCATCAAAAAAAGGTACAATAGATTTTTTTTGTATCTCGCTTGGTTTGAGATGGAACTTAAAATTATATACACGGATCGATAATAGCTAAGAGAAAAACAGAGAGGTTTTATGAATTTCAGAACAACTTTTAATGCCTTATTGGTCAGTTTAACGTTAATTTTCGCTCCTAGCATTTTTGCATATCCTTTATTACCGAATATTTCAGGTTTGTATCAAAAATTACATTTTAGTGCTCCAGGCCTTCAACAGGGTGCTTTAAAATCAGCTTTACATGCGTATCTAACCGCCCATTCAAAACATTTGGTGCGCAAGCCTATTTTGACGGTTATCGATTATTCGTTGCCTTCATCACAACAACGTATGTGGGTGTTTGATATGCAACGTCAAAAATTATTATTAAATACCTATGTTGCCCATGGCCAGAACTCAGGTATGGCAGTTGCTAACCGTTTTTCCAATTACCCATCCAGTAAATCAAGCAGCTTGGGAACTTATATCACTCAAGATGTGTACTCAGGTCATAATGGTGTATCCTTGAATTTGCAAGGTCTCGAAAAAGGTTTTAATGATAACGCTTTGAGTCGTCGTGTCGTTATTCATGGTGCATGGTATATGGAACCTTCATTTATCCGTTCAACAGGTCGTGCTGGTCGAAGTTGGGGCTGTCCTGCTGTTGCGCAATCTATTGCTTCAAGTTTGATTCAATCTATTAAAGGTGGTTCGGTGGTATTTGCATATTATCCCGATTTTCGCTATTTACACTCCTCTAGTTATGCCTAAATTGATCCAGAGGGTATAACCTCTGGATTTTTTTATTTTTCTTCTTATGATTTTTTTTTTATGATATGGTTTATAATTAAAATGCCAGTTAGTATTTTTGCTAAATGTTAAGGAGAACGATGTGTATAAAAGAGTTTTATATGCAACAGATTTTGATGAAATAGGTGTAAGAGCTGCTCACCGTGCAGAACAACTTGCCAAAGAAAATCAAGCTCAGTTGTTTTTAGTGCATGTGGTCGAGCCCATACCTGCTTATGCGTATCCTGGTTTTGCCGGTTTTGCAGAAGTAGAGCTCTCTATAAGAGAACAGGCCGAAAAAGAGTTAAAAACGCTAGCTGCTCAATTAAATGTTGATGAAAAACATTGTATTCTAGCTTTTGGTTCAATCAAACATGAAGTGTTAAGATTGGCAAAGGAATATGAGATCGATCTAATTGTATCTGGCAGCCATGGTAAACATGGATTAGCGATACTGCTGGGTTCTACAGCAGATGCGATTTTGCATGGCGCTCATTGTGATATGTTAATTGTAAGACCACCTAAAGATAATGAATAATCCTTTAAGTGGTTTTAAATGAGGTGCTAATAAGCACCTTTTTTATTTTATAAATTTAAGATAATTGAATGCAGATATTTAAATTAGCAAGTGATGCGCCTGATTATAAAGCAGGATGTGTGCTCACGATTGGTAACTTCGATGGTGTGCATTTAGGGCACCAGAGTATGCTAGGTTATCTATTAAATATAGCCAGGCCGAAATCTGCTGCTGTGATGGTGATGTTATTTGAGCCACAGCCTAAAGAATATTTAAATCGTGAAACGAAACCTGTGCGTTTATTCAGCTTGCGAGAAAAGCTCTGGGCATTGCAGCGTTTGGGGGTTCATTATGTGGCATGCGTCAGTTTTGATAGTGTTTTTTCAAAAACAACCCCGGTACTTTTTTTTACTGAGTATGTATTGAAAAAATGTCATGCCAGTCATGTGGTGGTGGGAGAAGACTTCTATTTTGGGTACGGGCGCCAAGGTAGTGCGCAATGTATGCAAGTGATGGCATTAAACGCAGGCATCCCTTTCGATATTTATAATATTCACCGTGTGAATGAACTTAAAATCTCTTCAACTTTGGTGCGAGATCATTTGTCAAAGGGGCTCTTTGATGCGGTTGAAAAATGCTTAGGACAGCCGTATTTTATCATTGGCCGGGTAGGGTATGGTCAGCAGCTGGGCCGACAACTTGGAGTTCCTACTGCAAACATTGCATTACGGCATCATCAATCAACCCTTAATGGTGTTTTTTGTGTTAGAATTGTCAATTGCCGAACGAAACAACAATGGTATGGTGTAGCCAATATTGGTTTTAAACCGACTTTAGGTGGGAATAAGCGAATGTTAGAAGCCCATCTTTTTGATTTTCAGGGCTCATTATATGGTGAGTTTCTACAAGTATTTTTTATGCATAAACTGAGAAGTGAAAAAAAATTTTCAAGCATCGAAGAACTTAAAAAGCAAATACATCAAGACATTTGTATGGCCAAACAACTTTGTGAACATTAAGATTTTTTACTGGAATTGAATATGTCAGATTATAAAACAAGCTTAAATTTACCTTCTACTGATTTTCCAATGCGGGCATCTTTGCCAACACGTGAACCTCAAACGTTAAAAAAATGGCAAGACGACAACCTCTATCAAGCCATTCGTAAGGCACGAGCAGGCGCACCGCAATTTGTTCTTCATGATGGGCCTCCTTATGCCAATGGTCATTTACATTGCGGTCATGCTTTAAATAAATTTTTAAAAGATATGATTGTCAAATCTAAAACATTAAGTGGTTTTGATGCCAACTTTGTACCAGGCTGGGATTGTCATGGGTTGCCTATTGAATTAAATGTTGAAAAAAAAATAGGCCGTGCTGGTGATAAAGTATCGGCTAAAGCGTTTCGTGATGCGTGTGCGAAATATGCAAAAGAACAAATGGCTATTCAGTCTCAAGAGTTTCAGCGTTTAGGCGTGGTGGGTGATTTTCAAAATCCCTATGCCACCATGCGTTATTCCTATGAAGCCTCTGTAGTCAGAGCCTTGGGTAAAATTCTAGAGCAGGGCCATTTACAACAAGGTTTTAAACCTGTTCATTGGTGTGTGGCTTGTGCATCAGCACTTGCTGAGGCAGAAGTGGAATATGAGGATAAAACATCTCCTGCCATTGATGTTGCTTTTAAACTGGTTAACCCCAAGTCTTTGAATATCAACTTTGAAGTCATTATTCCTATTTGGACTACAACACCATGGACTTTACCAGCCAATGAGGCTGTGTGCTTGCATCCTGATCATCTCTATGATTTAGTGCTGGTCGAACAACAGGTGTATGTGGTGGCTAAAGAATTGGCTGAGGGCTTTTTAACACGTATTCAAGCGAAGTCTCACCGTATTTTAGATAGTGTTGCCGGTCGTCATTTTGAACACCAACAACTACAACATCCGTGGCTTGATAAACAAGTGCCAGTGATTTTAGGTACTCATGTTACCATGGATACCGGAACCGGTTGTGTCCACACCGCACCATCACATGGTCCAGAAGACTATGTGATTGGATGTCAGTATCAGCTACCCATTGATAATCTTTTAAAACCCAATGGTACCTTTGTTGACGGACTTGAACATATTGGGGGGGTCTCAGTATGGAAAGCCAACCCCATTATTATTGAACTTTTATCAAGCCATCAAAAACTTTTATCCCATCAGCCCTTATTTCATAGTTATCCACACTGCTGGCGGCATAAAACGGCGTTAATTTTTATGGCAACACCACAGTGGTTTGTGATGATGGATACAGCCGGCTTAAGAGAAAAACTATTAGCTGAGCTTGATAAAGTTGATTGGTTACCGCAGTGGGGCCAAAATCGTATGCGCTTGATGATTGAGACACGTCCCGACTGGTGTTTGTCAAGACAGCGCTCCTGGGGAACGCCTATGACCTTGTTTGTTCATAAAGAGACACAGCTTCTTCACCCCAATAGCCTAGAACTGATTGAAAAAGTTGCTCAAAAAATTGAGCACAATGGTTTAGAGGCCTGGTTTTCGATGGATGCTGCTGAACTACTGGGAGAAGATGCTGCTTACTATGACAAAGTGACGCATACCTTAGATGTATGGTTTGATTCAGGTGTTTCTCATTATGCCGTACTTGCTCAGGGTGAATATGGCCTACATACACCAGCTGATATGTATTTAGAAGGCTCTGATCAATACCGGGGTTGGTTTAACTCTTCATTGACAACAGCTGTTGCTATGGGTTTTCCGGCACCGTATCGCGCATTATTGATTCATGGATTTACCGTTGATGGCGAAGGTAAGAAACTATCTAAATCGAAAGGCAACTATGTTGAACTCAATGCCTTAATTGCTCAACAAGGTGCAGATATTCTCCGTTTATGGGCCTCATCAACGGATTATCGATATGAGGTGAGCATTTCTGAAGAAATCCTTCAGCGCACCTCGGATGCGTATAGACGGATTCGCAATACCGCGCGTTTTTTGTTGTCCAATCTATTTGACTACGAGCACAAAAAACATGCCGTAGCCTTAGATGATATGGTTGAATTAGATGCTTATGTCTTGCAAAAAACCCATGATTTGCAACAAGAGTTATTATCAGCTTATGAGACCTATCAGTTCCACAATGTTTATCAAAAGATATTACACTTTTGTGCCATTGAATTGGGGAGTTTCTATCTGGATATTATTAAGGATAGGCAATATACACTTGCTAAAAATAGTCTGGGGCGACGTTCATGTCAAACGGCGATGTATCATATTATTCAAGCTTTATCACGCTGGCTTGCGCCTATTTTGTCGTTTACAGCGGAAGAAATTTTTCAGCATATTCCACAACAAGATGGGCAAAGTGTTTTTACAACACTTTGGTATGATGAGATTCCCCAAGGACGTAAGTTCAACACTGACGCCTGGGAAAAACTTCAGGTGTTAAGAGATGAAGTGAACAAGGCATTAGAACTTCAAAGACAAAACAAGGTGATTGGCTCGGGTTTGGAGGCCCATGTTCATTTGCATGTGAACCCAAAGGATATGTCTTGGCTGAATGCATTTGAAGATGAGCTTAAATTTTTCTTCATTACGTCTGCATGCACGATTCATGTTGGCGAAGATGTCGATATCAAAATCTCAATTGATGCGATAAATGATGAAAAATGTCAGCGTTGTTGGCATCGTCATTCAAGCGTTGGAGCACATTCAGAACTCTGTAATCGTTGTGTAGACAATATGGCTGGAAAAGATGAAATGCGAGTTAAAATATGAAAAAAAGCTATCTTTTTCTAATTGCGCTTAGTGTGATTTTTTTAGATCAACTCAGTAAATTTGCTGCTCTTTATACGCTTGGGAGCGGCTGGGTGGCGCATGTATTGCCGGGCTTGAATTTCAGTTTGGCATTTAACCGAGGAGTGGCTTTTAGTTTTTTTTATGATACAGGTTCACAATCACCATGGTTTTTAATTGCGATGACCTCTGTATTAAGTGTTGTAATATTGGTGATGTTGTTAAAGACGCCTTCCGATAAAAAATATCAACAGATTACCTTAGCCATGATCTTAGGTGGCGCAATTAGCAATATTTTTGATAGGATTTATTATAAAGCGGTGATTGATTTTATCGATGTCTATCTGGGAACATATCATTGGCCTGTATTTAATTTGGCTGATTCAGCCATTTGTTTAGGGGCTTTCTTTTTAATATTCAATGGGCTGCAGGAAAAAAAATGAAATTTTATATTGTCTCTATTTGCTTTTTATTGTTTACGAGCGGGATATCACAAGCGGATGTGATGAGTAAAGATACTCAGCTGGCTTGGTCACAGTTGACCCATGACCCAAAAAAACTTGAGCCGTTTCTGGAACATTTCCCCAAAGGTGCAGACTTGCATTGTCATGTAAGTGGAGCAGTTTCCACGGAAACACTGATTAAGCTTGCAGCATCCAATCCGTATTGTATTGATACGGATTATAATTTAACCATGATGCAACACAATCAGTGTAGCAAAGGTGAGCCTACAACAGTTTTTTTGCAAGTCGAGAAACATCGACAACAAGCTTTGAAAGCATGGTCCATAGAACAATTTTATGCTGATGACAAAGAAGATAAAAAAACACACTTTTTTAACAGTTTTTCTAAATTTGACATTTTAGTCAAACAACATCGACCAGAGATTATCGCTAATGTGGTTCAAGTAGCCCATGAGCAAAATATTCAATATCTAGAACTGATGTTGTCATTGTTAGAAGACAAGCCCAACTATACACAATTAAAGATGTCCGATGACATCAAACTCTCTCAGGTTAAAACTGTTTTAGCTAATCCAAAGGTTAAAAAGTTTGTTTCAAAAAATATTGTTTTTTTCAAGAATTTAAAATCTGACGTTAAACGGTTTACGCCACTGACAGCACAAGATGTCGCATTGTCCTGGATTTTAGAAATCAAACGCAATCAACCGTTTGATCAGTTTTGTTTAGATGCTATAGAAGCGTTTGAAGTAGCTAATCAAGTGTCTGATATTGCAGCAATAAACCTTGTTCAGCCTGAATATTTTGAGTATTCAAGACAAGATTATGTTAAACAAATGCAATGGCTTAAAACGCTTAAAACGCATTATCCAAAAATAAAGTTGGTTCTGCATGCCGGGGAAATGCCAAATGACATTAAGAACTCTCATATTAAACAAGCAATGTTAATTGCAAAACCGCTTCGCATTGGTCATGGAACAGATATTGAAAATGAAGTCGGGTATCTCTCAACCTTGAAACTGATGAGAAAAAAACATATTGCAGTCGAAGTAAATCTAACCAGTAATGATGACGTTTTTGGAGTCAAAGGGGCTCGCCACCCATTACATATTTTCATGATGAGTAAAGTTCCGGTAGTACTTTCTTCAGATGATCCGGGTATCTCTCGCAATACCTTAAGCCATGAATACTGGCGAGCGGTGCAAGAACATGAGTTCAGTTTACAACAATTGTTGCAAGTCGATAGAAATAGCTTGAGTTATAGTTTATTACCAGGGCAATCAATATGGAAAAATAATGAGTGTTTAACGCCAGTAAAAGCGTGTCGTGACTTTCATTCTAAAAGCTGTGTTAAATTTATTGCAAACAATCCAAAAGCCTATCAACAATGGATCTTGGAGAAGCGTTTAGCGCAGTATATTAAAGAAAACTTAAGAGAAGGCTTAGCATGAAAGATGATAATCACTTAATTTGGATCGATCTTGAAATGACAGGATTGTTGCCCAAAGAAAATCAAATTATTGAAATTGCAACGGTGGTTACCGATAAAGAGTTAAATATACTGGCCAATGGACCAGTATTTGCCATACAAACTGAGCTTAAGGCACTTGAGGCGATGGATGATTGGAATCAAACCCATCATCGTGCTTCGGGCTTGTATCAACGAGTTTTAAATAGCAGGGTCGCTTGTTGGCAAGCAGAGGAGATGACCATTTCCTTTTTAAAATGCTTTGTAGATGCCGGTGTCTCTCCAATGTGTGGAAATACCATTAGCATGGACAGACAATTTTTAAATGTCCATATGCCAAAATTAGCAGCATTTTTCCATTATCGTCAAATCGATGTATCTACATTAAAAGAACTGACAAAACGTTGGTATCCACAAGCACCAAAATTTGACAAAAATAGTCAGCACCTTGCTATTCATGATATTTATGATTCAATACAAGAACTTGAGTATTATCGACAACATTTTTTTAGGAAGATTTAAGTCATGCAACGAGAACGTTTAGAATTGCCCAATGGCGCAAATAAATTATTATTACATTCATGCTGTGCGCCGTGTTCTGGAGAAGTGATGGAAGCGTTAATTGCTTCAGACATTGATTTCACTATTTTTTTCTATAATCCCAATATTCATCCTCTACAAGAATACGAGATTCGCAAGAATGAGAATATTCAATTTGCTAATCTACACAATATTCCATTTATTGATGCAGACTATGATAAAGATGCTTGGTTTGAGCGTGCCAGAGGTATGGAATTAGAGCCAGAACGCGGTATTCGCTGTTCAATGTGTTTTGATATGCGTTTTGAACGCACGGCTTTGTATGCCTTTGAGAATGGGTTTCCTATTATATGCAGCTCCTTGGGTATTTCTCGTTGGAAGGATATGAATCAAATTAATACCTCTGGCATCAAAGCAGCTTCACATTATCCCAACATTGAATATTGGACCTATAATTGGCGTAAAAATGGTGGCTCAGAACGGATGTATCAGATTGCTAAACGTGAAGCGTTTTACAAACAAGAATATTGTGGTTGCGTTTATTCAATGCGAGACACTAATCAATGGCGAAAAGACACTGGACGAGAACGAATTAAAATTGGTATTGAATATTATTCTCCAAAAAAAGATGAGATTCAGTGAGTTTTTTTTTCAATAAAATCATCAATAAGTTGTGAGGCAATACTATGCCGGTTACTTGGTCGACCGGGCAGGTTTTGATAGTGGAACCATCCTGCTGATTCCAGCTCATTGTGACAAACATCGATCTCACCTGATGCATATTCAGCAGTAAAACCTAACATCAGTGCATCAGGGAATGGCCAAGGTTGAGAATTAAAATATTCCAAATGTTTGATTCGTATACCAACTTCCTCCATAACCTCTCGATGAACCGCTTGTTCCACCGTTTCGCCAGGCTCTACAAAACCGGCAATAAGCCCATAAACCCCAGGTAGAAAATTTTGACTTCTTGCCATGAGTATCTCTGAGCCTCGATGAATGCGGACAATGATACAAGGTGATATTTTAGGGAAAAAACTTAACTGACAACTTTGGCATACTCGCTCATACAAGGGGGGGGTATAAATGGTAGGCTTGCCACAGGCTCCACAGAACTGGTTCAAGCGTGCCCAGCGAAGAATAAAATAAGCTTTGATGGCGAATGGCAAATGTGTGTTATCCATATTAGAAAGCACTGTACGCATAGGTGCAAGACAATGAATCTTGGGTGGACTTGATAGTTCAACACAGTGAAAATGCTCACCAACATTCAATACACGTAATCCGAGCGATTTTAGTTTTAGATATTCATCATGGGTGGCCATCATCATCTGATCTTCGTAAAAGACAAACCAAATATTACCAATACTCATATGTTTTATTCCAGTCCAAAATATTCTTTTCCATACATATTGACCATATGAGCTAGAAGATTTCTATAATATTGATCATTAATATAATCCCCAGATACAAAAGGCCTATCAATGACTGCAACTAATATAACCATCAATCCAACTGATATTCCTAATAAATAAGCAGAAATAATTTTAGATTTTAAGGTGGAGCAACCTACAATGGCAAGATTCATCAACATAAATAGGATACTTAAAACCGTCACTATCCAAATGACATTTGGAAGTTGTAATGTAGAGTTATTGAGCCTGTCACGCCGATTTTGATAAAGATCATTTAAATTATCAATAAGCTTAGATTTTATAAATTCATTCATAGGCTGTTTTAAAATCATACGTGAAATAGTTTCAAGTTTGTTCCAACCCGGTAATTCAAATTTGACATTGATAATTCCTTTTTTTTGATAAGGCAATTCTTGATAAATAATAATTTCCACATATTTGTATATTTGTTGTTGTAATGGTTTTATATTGTCTTCATTTTCGACTAGGCTAATATTCCTATAAATGTTACCGATAGTGCTTACTTCAGCGTTGAGGGTGTTTTCGAACTGTTGAAAGTTGTTTAGTACAAAAAAAGTTAGTAATCCATATAAAATCGCATAGATAACTCCTATGACGTTGAAGATATCGAGAATAATTTGATTGTATTTGAGCATTTTTTTTCGGGGAAAATATTTTTCAAGAAAAAAAATAAGTACGGTTTGAGAGAGTAATATTATAAAAATAATGCCGGATCCCCATGTCAAAATTGAGTATTGCGCTAGTATCTCATTGAAAGTGATCATGCTTAATTCCTTGTGAATCCAAAGTCCTGGTATCAGTTAAATAGTTGATTCCAAAAACATTCAACATATTTTTCCGTACATTAAAAAACTCGCTATTTGATAAATTAATGGTACCGAAAAAGGGTTTGTTGATATCGATTGTGATAATGAGAATCAAACATATGGATATCACAAATAAATAAGAGGTTAAAATATTAACCCTTAAGCTTTTAGTTGAGCATATTGCTATATTAATCATCATTAAAAAAATACTGATAGAAGAAATATACCAGATGATATCGGGTAGGGGACTGAAATTATTAATCCTAATTCGTCGGGAATTATATAGATCATTGAGATTATCTAGAATTTTCGATTTAGTAGTATCGTTGATTGATGATGTTTGTATGATATTCTTGGACAAAACTGATAAATATTTCCACCCTGGTTCTCTTTGTTCTAAGCTCAGAACTGCGTAGCCACTTTGTTCGATTTTAAATTCATGGAATATCACTTGATCTAAATATTGAAACAACTGATGCTCGAACGGTTTAGCTGTTGTTCTATCCATTGAGATATCGATATTTCTGAAAATATTTTCAATTTGATTGGCTTCATTGATGAGATTAATTTTTAAGATCTGAAAATTATTTAAAGCCACATAATTGAGAAGACCTAATAAAATTGCATAAATAGTGCCTGTTACCTGGAAAACCCACAAACCTATCTCACTAATCTCCTGTTTCTCAGAATGAGAATAATATATATATTGAACACAAAATATAATTAAAGTTTGGACCAAAAGGGCTATTAAGATTAGAACCGAACCCCATAGCCATATCGGAAAATGAGATAAGATATAATTATAAATACTCATAGGGGGTATTGAATAAAACTAAGTAATATTTTAATTAAACATATTTATGAATAAAAAGCAAAAATAAAAACCATCGGGATTGCTTACTTGCTCTTTTTTATGTCATGAGATCCCGTTGTATGTCTTTATAAATCGTTTCAGTAAAGAGACTGCCATTAATAAATGGCTTATTGATATAAGCAAGGAGGATCATCATTAGGCCTATTGACCCGGTTAGTAAATACGCAGAAATAATTTTTATTTTTAGTTGTGAGCAGCCAATAATGGACACGTTTATGAGCATAAATAGGCCGCTGAGTGCTGTAATAACCCATGCAATATCTGGCATTTGAAGTTGTGAGTTATGAATCCTGATGCCCCTGGCTTCATATAGGTCATTTAGATCATCCATAACTTCCTTTTTTATAATTGGATTCAAGGGCATCCTAATGATGCTTTTAGAAATTTTTTCTATGATCATCCAGCCTTCGTTCTGAAATTCTGTGTGGATATCAGTATTTATACCTTGTTTTTGCAATGGCCATTCTTTTTTAATTACAATATCTAAATATTCAACGAAATCTTTATGTATGAAGGAGATCATTATTTTATCTTGGGATAAGCTGATATTTCTGCAAATATTACCAATAGCTTTGACTTCATCGGTTACGCTAGTGACATCACTCTGATAGTTATTTAAAACGAAAAAAGTAAGGAATCCGTATAAAATAGCGTAGATAGTGCCAGAAATACAAAAAATTTCAAGTATAATGGCGTTATCCTTAAGCATTTTTTTGTGGGGAAGTATTTTATTGAGCAAATAAATAAGAGTGGTTTGAGTAACAAGCATAATCAATAAAATTGCCGAGCCCCAGATCCATGCAGAGTAGTGCGCTTGGATATGATTAAAGGTGCTCATTTTCTTTCTCCTTTATGGCTAATATTGTACCATCTATTAAATAATGAACCCCAAAACTTTCTAACATTTCGTCATATAGAACAACATAAGCTTCATCTGATAGCTGAATAGTACCTGCAAACGGCCTGTCCAAATCAATAGTTACAATAAGGACCAAACATAAAGACAATACAAATAAATAAGAGGTAAAGATATTCACCCTGAGGCTGTGGCATGAACAAATAGCAATATTAACGAGCATTAAGAAAATGCTACTACCTGATACCACCCATATGATATTGGGGAGAGAGAACTCATGAGCATTAATTCTGCTACGTCTTGCATCATAGATTGAATTGAGATTGCTCATTATTTTGGCTTTTATATCATCATCGATTGGCGCTTTAACTATCTCTTCTGATAATTTATTTAAAATAAACCATCCTTGTTTTTGATAAAGGTGATGGTTTTCTAGATCACTTTTTTCCATTCTCAATTCATAGTGAATCAGTTGATTAAGATAATGAAATACCGTCTGCTCAATAGGTTTTATGGTTTGTCTATCTAATATATTATTAGTAATTCTGTAAATATTGCCAATTTGATTGGCTTCAACAGAAATCGTATCTCGCATCACTTGAAAATTTGATAATGCAACATAATTAAGAAGACCCAATAAAACGGCATAAATAGTGCCTGTTACTTGAAACACTAATAAACTAATTTCATTATGCTCGGTTTTTTCAATATGTGAAGAATATAACCGTTTAAAAACATAAAACAGTATCGTTTGGACGAGGAGAGTGACTAAGATGATGCTCCCTCCCCAAACCCATATAGAGTATTGTCTTAATATATAACTATGAAAATCCATATGATTAACTAAAAATACAATTATTTTTTAATTAATCATATTTTTCATCAGAAAGCAAAAAAACATTTATATTTTGCGTATATCTTATCTTCCGGTGCGCCACGAAAGTGCACCTCCACTAGCAGCTGAAAGTGCTTCCGAAAAAAGGCTTCCTAGCCTTGGGCTTGATACGCTAACCTGTTTAGTTAAGCGTAGGTAAGGAAAACTGCAAGCCGTAAGCCTAAAGGTTGAAGTGATTGAGCCTCGAAACATAAAGTGAGATGGTCGATGGTTTCCGAATACTGGCGACAAGGGAGCTATTTCTGTCATCTCCGGGGTCGTAGAGCATGGCGTGCAGTGAAAGTGGTTTGGTGTAGACTGTGAGCAATTGAATTTACTACCGGATTTCCACTGTGTCAAAACAATATCGTATTATTTTTGAATGCTATAAATTATCTCCAGAGATTCAACAGGTTTTATCAAAAACAGTCATGATGGCAGGTTCGATAGAGAAACCGGAGGATGTATTTAACTTTGGATTAGCACATGAATAGCAAGTTAAACTGCCAAGAAGTGCTACTCAAAGAACAAATTTCGCTGATATAGTCGCTGGTTGAGAGCTGTCATAATTGCCTTGATACAAAGCTAGTAAAATATGGGAAAAGGCGATCTGAGTATCATTATGTTTTAACGGGTCACAAATAAAAATACACACTTAATTTTGTAATTATGCATTTATAATGATTATTTAATACTGGTTGTTCGTTTGATTTTATACTATATTATTAATTAGTGCACAATTTTAAGGATTTGAACATGAAAATGCTAGGATGGATTGTAGGTGTAATTTTGGTGATCAGTATGTATGTGGTCACCATATACAATAAACTCATAGGTCAAATTGAAGCGATAAATAACAATAAAAAACAAATTGATATCCAATTGGATAGACGTTTTAAAGTCTTTCAGTCTTTGATAGAAGCAGTTAAAAAATATATGGATTATGAACAAACCACCTTAAAAGATGTTGTGGCTTTACGCGGACAAGCACAAGCTGCACATTCTAGTGGTGATGAAGCGGGACGAATGGCTGCAGAAAATGGGATTTCAAAAATTGCCGCAGGGTTGAATCTTGTGTTTGAGCAATATCCAGATTTAAAAGCCAATCAAAATGTGATGCAACTGCAAGAAGAGATTGTTAATACTGAAAACAAATTAACATTTGCCAAACAATCTTTTAATGACAGTATTGAAAGATTTAATGCGACCAAAAAATCTTTCTTTGAATCGATGATTGTATCTTTTTTTGGTGCAAAGCTCGATAAAAGCTTCGAGTATTGGGGCTTCAGTTCAGAACAAGAAACAAAGGATAAAGAAAATTACTCTGTTAAATTGTGAGGCCTATGATGGGTGGAACAAAATTCACAGCAGGTTCTGTTGATTGGAGGGCGGTTTTAAAGGAAAATGGCCGAAAAACCCAAGCAGTCATGGTGACTTTTGTGTTGATTTATACAGCACTAGGCGTCATGACCGATATCTTGATTGCGATCGGGCTTTATCCACAACTTACCATTAACCAAGCTTTTCAGTTATTAATACAATTGCAGATTTTCCCTTATGCAACGTTGTCGATGTTT
>JAKFUY010000179.1 GCA_021732495.1 Legionellales bacterium
GGATATTATTTGGACTCAGGGTGAAAATGGTTATCAGTGGTCCGAGTTTTGTAGTTTATACGGTGGTATTAAACAGCGTTGGTTATTGGTTTATTCTCAACAGGCATTTAAGCGAGAACAAAAAACTCTAGAAAAAAATATAGCAAAAGAAAAAAAAGAGGCCGTAAAGAAATGCCAACAACTGAGAGCTAAAATTTTTGGTTGTGCTCATGATGCAGAAAAAGAAATTCAACGCATACAAAAGAAGATTAAGTATCATTTAATTCACTACACGATTGAGCCTATTGAAAAATATGAATCTAGAGGAAGACCAAATCCGCATACACCAAAAGTGATTGAAGGCTACCGAATTATTGATGATTTAATTGAAAATAAATTGATGATTACTGAAGCTTTGAGAAAAAAAGGTCGATTTGTATTAGGCACAAACCAATTAGATGAAACTCAGTTACCAAGCATGACTATTCTCAAAGAATATAAGTCTCAGCAGAATGTAGAAGGTGGTTTTCGTTTTTTAAAAGACCCATGGTTTATGCTGGATTCATTTTTTGTAAAAACCAGAGAAAGAATTGAAGCCTTAATGATGTGTATGACTTTATGCTTGCTGGTATATAACTTTTCCCAATATCGTGTTCGAAAAACATTGAGTGAATCCGATGAAACAGTACCAAATCAACTCGGAAAACCCATCAAAAATCCAACAGTAAAATGGCTTTTTCAATGTATGGAAGGGATCGCCATCATTAGAAATGATATGATGGCTTGTATCACCAACCTTTCAGATTTAAGACGACAAATTATTCGATTGTTCGGAGAAACGGCTTGTAAAATATATGGGCTAACAGAATCAAACTCATCCTAATTCATTTGGTGCTTAAAAATTTCGCGGGAATATAGGATCATGGGGTGTTGCTCTTTCAGTAAATGTAGATTGCATTTTTTTCTCCGGTTATTTTAGAATAAATTTTTTAAAAAATTGCAGATACATTACAATATTTTTTTGTTAAAAACAAGCACTTTGTCTTATAATTGCTCTTTTATGAAAGAGACCTTATGTAATCTCTAGAAAATATCTCTGTATTGGACAAAAACCATTGTTAATACAGGATGTGATGATCGATAATTTATTGTTGGCATAGATCGGTGTACCCCAGATGGGGATACAATTGATGTCAGTCGTATAATAGAGGAAGTAATCAATGCGTTTCTGGGAGAATGCTTAATGGAAAATATATTTATATACTCTACAAATACCTGCCCTTACTGTGTTATGGCAAAAAAGCTTTTACAACAAAAGGGATTATCGTATACAGAAATTCGAGTGGACTTGGATGAGACGGAGCGGGAGCGTATGGTCACACGTTCAGGTCGACGAACGGTACCGCAGATTTTTTTTGGTGATAAGCATATTGGTGGCTATGATGATCTCTGTGAATACTTTAAATCGGTATGAAATGATTTATTGGCTAGCGAGTTTACCAAGATATCTTTCTGAATCCAATGTTGCTTGAATATGGCGCTTGGGTTTAAAAAATTGAGGTGATGGGTTGATAGCCCATCTAAATACCCAATGATTGTCTAACAGTTGATTTTGAATAATTTATTCAGCACCTGAAGGGATTTTTCTCCGGCTTAGAATTGAATTTTTAAAACAGGCAAGTTTTATAACGCGTAAGAAGTCAAATAAAGCGCAGTAATGAGATAAGCATTTAATTTGACAGGTGTACCTCGATAGATTCTTTAAAGTTATCTGCGCTCGAGACAATCAGCTGAAATATCATAAGAAATGAAAAAATTGATTCATGAACAATTGGTGTTTATAACTATTGCAATCCAAATAAAAACCCCCGAATATCGAGGGTTGGAGATACATCAGGTTTGATGTACTTGAGGCTATGCAGGAGTAGAGGTCAAACCATCATCTACGTTATCAAGTTGAGTTGATTTTGATTTACTGAAGTGATTAATAAGTGCTGCAATTCCTGCAAGGAGAAAAATTGCTGCAAGAGTTAAACCGGCGATTGCAAAGGCAGCGCTTATAGCTGCTGCCCCAGTAATTACGCCTGCCAATACCAATGCACAATATGCACCGACCGTGGGACCCAAAGTAACACCGGCCACCCCGACTAAGGATGAATTTCTTTGCCAAAAGGAATGGGAGGAAGCACCTGTGGCATCATTTGATTGTGCTATTTCTGCCGCTAATTTTGCTACTGCTTGTATGGGTCCAGCAAATCGTAGAGCTTCTATGCTACTTCCTTGTTTATTTGCAGGCGCCAGTTCTTCTTCATCCAATGTCCGTTTGATTTGTGTTTTCGGCAGCATCAACTGTTCTGCTAGTGTCATCATCAGTTCTAATTCTGTCATCAACTGTTTTGCTTTTGTTATCAATTTTTTAATTTCTTGTAGTGTAGGATCTTTCGTCTGGTCCGATGTTGTAACATCTGGGGCTGGCATTTCCGCTTCTTGCTGTGACGCTTGTTCTAGAGCTGACAGTTGTTGTTCTGCAGCTAAATACAGTTGGTTACACCATGCTTTCACTGCAGCGTAAAGCTTCAGTAACCCCCCAAACCACCCATATATCCTCTGCTCTTCAGATTGCTGAATGAATTCTTCCCCAACCAGTATTCCTTCTCTACGCTGCTGGATGTTTCGCAGATGTTGTGTTATTTCTTGATGTTCTAAAAAAACCTTATCCATCTGCATTTTTAATTCTAAATATTGCTTTTGAGATATGGTAAGCAGAGCTGATGAATTATCAGAATTGAGGAGGGTTTGTGACATTCTTTTCTCCGGTTATTTTAAGATGAATTTTTTAAAATTTTATTCAAAGCACGAGTATAGCATAATCTGAAGTAAAATACAACAACCTGATTATTTAAGTGCTTTATGCGTCGTCGCAATAAAAGGTCTAGAAAACATCTCAATATCAGAAAAAAAGTATACTTAATACAGGATGTTACGATGCCATTAGTCTGATAAAGCGAATCTTGATGAGAATAGCCTGAACGTATGAGTGCTGATGATCTTTGTCAGTTTGAATAAAACACAGAACCCATCTCCATTGAGTGGAGATGGGAATCATTTATTGGCCAGCCAATTTATCGAGATATTTTTCTGCATCCAATGCCGCCATACACCCAAAACCTGCAGAGGTGATAGCCTGCCGATAGTGTGAGTCGGCAACGTCGCCACAGGCAAATACACCAGGTATATCGGTTGCTGTAGCATTTCCTTGTAGGCCGGATTGAATTTGGATGTAACCCTCTTTCATCTCAAGCTGTTGGTTGAAAATTTGGGTGTTGGGTTGATGGCCAATGGCAATAAATACCCCGTCAGTGTCTAATTGTTTTACGTTCCCATCGGTGGTGCTTTTAATCCGAATGGCATTGACTTTCATGGTGTCGCCAAGAATTTCTTCAACTTCATGATTCCAAATGACAGAAATTTTGCCTTGGGCTACTTTTTCCATCAGGTGATCTTGAATAATTTTTTCAGCACGCAAGGTATCACGGCGATGAATGAGGGTGACATGCGAGCAGATATTGGAAAGATATAACGCTTCTTCTACAGCGGTATTGCCACCACCGATGACACATACTTTTTTCTGACGGTAAAAAAATCCATCACAAGTAGCGCATGCTGATACCCCTTTGCCTTGATAGGTTTTTTCTGAGGGCAAACCGAGGTATTTTGCACTGGCACCTGTAGCAATGATTAAGGCATCACAGCTGTAGCGATGTTCTGAGCCTTGAAGGATAAAAGGACGTTGCTTGAGGTTCACTTTTTCAATTTGATCAAAGATAACTTGAGTTTCAAAGCGTTCAGCATGTTTTTGCATTCTGTCCATTAATGCCGGTCCGGTTAGACCGCTGACATCGCCTGGCCAATTGTCAACATCCGTGGTGGTGGTCAATTGACCGCCTGGCTCCATGCCCGTGATGACAACTGGTTTGAGATTGGCACGTGCTGCATAAATGGCTGCGGTATAACCTGCTGGTCCCGAACCTAAAATAATGAGTCGGTGGTGTTGTGTCATTTGTGTTCCTAACTAGAAAAATGACAGTCAGTATAGCGTTTCTCAGCGCAGAAATCATCCTATTACAAGCTGTATTATTCAATTTGAGCCGTTGTAGATTTGTGTTAACATGCTTTTATGGTATGTATTTTCTACGTGTTATCAGAGTAATGGCTAAGCGGCGTCAATCTCATAAAAATGAATCTGTGCAACATATGCAAGTGGTCAAAAAACATGTTTTACAAGGCGTATTTGTTTTGTTGAATTGTTTTGCTGTGTTGGTATTTATGGCATTAATAACTTACTCATTGCCAGAGTTTAAAACCCATACGGAAATTTGGCATAACTCTGCGGGTATCATTGGTGCCCATGTTGCAGATGTTTTATTTGCTTTATTAGGCTATATGGCCTATTTAGTTCCTTTTGGTATTGTCGTTATTGCTGCGCACATGTTATTTGATCATCAACGGATATTTGATTTGCATTGGGCCTTGTTATTGGTGCGGTTTTGCGGGTTGCTGTTGTTGCTCGCTGGCGGTTGTGGATTGTGTTGTATTCTGATGAATTCCCATTTGGGTGCATATGCATCGGGGGGCGGATTGGGCTTTTCAATCTTAACTTTTTTTTGGAAAGGATTTGAAGGACCGGGTACGTTAATTATTTTATTGGCCATTATTAGCCTTGGATTGACATGGTTATTGGGTGTCTCGTGGTTAAAAGGTTTGGAATGGCTAGGATTAAGTTTATTTTTTATAAACAAACAAATCCTACGTTGTAGTGAATATGCGCTTAGCTTTTATCAGCGTTTTCATTTTTCAACACCCAAAAAATGGGTCGAGAGTCCTGAAATTCCGAAAGCTTCACGAAAAAAACTATCCATTCCCCGTTCTAAGAGCTTAATTACCCAGGCAGCGGATGAAGACGATTTGATTCCGACAATTCATAAACCGGCCGTTCAAGTGGAGTCGATGGGTGCCCCACATGTCATCGAGGGGTTGCCTGATGTAAATTTATTGGAGTTTAGTGGTAAACAGCGCAGTAGTTCGGCTTTTTCGGCGTCAGAACTAGAGCAGATGTCACGTCAATTGGAACAACATTTAATGGACTTTTCTGTTCAAGCGCAAGTGGTGGCTGTCCATCCTGGGCCTGTCATCACCCGTTTTGAATTACAGTTGGGTGTCGGCACCAAAGTCAGTAAGCTCAGTGCCCTAGCAAAAGATTTGGCCCGTTCTTTATCGGTCAATCGCGTGCGGGTCGTTGAAGTTATTCCTGGTAAAACAGTGGTAGGTCTTGAGTTACCCAATCCAGAGCGTGTCACCGTAAAATTGGCTGATGTTTTGATTTCTGATGTGTATAAATATGCCAGTTCTGCACTAACTCTCGCTTTGGGGGTGGATATAGCCGGACATCCAATGGTGGTTGATTTGGCTAAAATGCCCCATTTATTAGTTGCAGGAACGACTGGCTCTGGGAAATCAGTTGGCATCAATTCCATGATTTTAAGTCTGCTATTTAAAAACACGCCCGATCAAGTGCGTTTGATTTTAGTCGATCCGAAGATGTTGGAATTGTCAGTCTATGATGGCATTCCGCATTTATTGACGCCGGTGGTGACCGATATGCGAGAAGCAGCAAGTGCCTTGCGCTGGTGTGTCGGCGAGATGGAACGCCGTTACCGCTTGATGTCAGGTTTTGGGGTCAGAAATATTGCTGGTTTTAATGAAAAAGTAAAACAAGCGATTTTAGATGGCAAACCGCTTACCGACCCCAGTATTGACCCACTGATTGCTGATCAACCTGCAATTTTGGAGCCCTTGCCTTTAATTGTAGTGGTCATTGATGAGTTGGCAGATATGATGATGGTGGTCGGCAAAAAGGTGGAGCAGTTAATTGCTCGAATTGCTCAAAAAGCAAGAGCTGCCGGAATTCATTTGATATTGGCAACACAAAGACCTTCTGTGGATGTATTGACCGGTTTAATTAAATCCAATATTCCAACACGTATTTCATTTCAGGTATCTTCTAAGATTGACTCAAGAACCATATTAGATCAGCAAGGCGCTGAACAATTACTGGGTCACGGCGATATGTTATTTTTAGCCCCTGGTACAGGTACGCCTTTAAGAGTGCATGGTGCATTTGTCGATGACAACGAAGTCAATCGTGTTGCAGAAGATTGGCGACAACGCGGTGCGCCAAATTATATTGAAGCAATTACACAAATGAGTGTGGATTTTAATGAAGGTGGCACTGAGGGACAACAGGATGCAGAAGATGCCGATCCCCTCTATGATCAAGTGGTGGAGTTTGTCATTCAAAGTCGTAAGGCGAGTATTTCATCGGTTCAGCGTCGTTTTAAAATTGGTTATAATCGTTCAGCACGTTTGGTTGAAGAAATGGAACGGGTGGGTATTCTAGGCCCACTAGAGGGTGGCGTTAGAGAAGTATTTGTTTCGGACTCAGAACGCGAATAAAAGGATGCACTATGAAAAAATTTAGTTTTCGGTTTTTGGTTTTAAGCGCGATATTGGTTGCCAATGCATATGCCTTTGGCCCTGAAAACATGTTGGTTCAAAAGTTTCAGGCTATCAAAACCATGGATGCGCATTTTCAACAAATGGTTTTTATGAATGGCCGTAAGATCAGTCAAAATTCAGGCCATTTTGTAGTACAGCGTCCAGGGCATATGCGATGGGCCATTGAAAAGCCGCATGCTCAAATTTTCATTGCCAATGGTCAAACCATATGGATTTATGAACCTGAATTAAAACAGGCGACAAAAAAACCTCAAAGTAAAGGTATTGGTGGCACAGCCGGATTGTTTTTAAGTAACCAGCCCAGTTTATGGGTGCAACGTTATAAAGTAACGATGGGGATGTCAAAATCGCTATCGGTATTTGAATTGCGAGCAAAAACCAGTAAGACACCTTTTTCCAAAGTGATATTGAAGTTTCATCAAGATCAGTTGGTTGCACTCGAGTTCTGGGATCAGATGGGACAAAACAGTATCGTTAAATTAAGTGGCGTCAAAGTCAATCAAACGGTTCCTGCATCAGCGTTTCATTTCTCTCCCCCAAAACATACTGATGTGATTTATTTGTAATGGATACGCGTAGGGTAGTTAATGCCAGTAAATATCTTTGGGCGGGGTTGTTAAACTTTTCCCATCGAATATTTATGCCTTTAATGATTGTCGTCATTCTCTACGCGGCAATTGTGGTGGGTTTTTCTGCATTAACACCATGGGTGAGGATGTATAAGCCCGAAATTAATTCCTATCTGAATCAATCCTTTAAACATCCTATTGAAGTAGGGGACATCAAAACCAGCTGGTATGGTATGTACCCTGTTATTAAGTTTATCAATGTAAAAGTGACTGGCGCTGATGGAAAACCCTGGGTATGTGATGAATGTTGGGTGGGTTTTGATGTACTACGGTCGCTATTATATTGGCATGTTCATCCGGGTCTATTATATGTCGATGGCGTACATTTTAATATTGAACAGCATCAACAACATTGGCAATTGCAACAAGCGCAACTATTGCAAAATACGCTTACCATGCAGGGCGATTTTGCGACAAACGTATTAAAAATGGTGATGCAGGTTGTGGCTTATGCGCCTGAAAAAATTCTGTTCAAAAATATTGATATCGTAATAGAGCCTGAGCATGCCAATAAAGTAGGTTTACATCAGGTGCGATTGTTGGGTCAAAAAAAAGAAGGACAATATCTGTGGTCGGTTCAAGCATCTTTAGACCACCAAAGCGTACTTAAGTTTCGAGTCGATATGCCATTATGGAATCATTTGGACATTCCAGATAATGGGCGATTTTATGTCGAAGTAGCAGATTTAAATTTACAAAAATTTCCATGGATGAAGGAAATTTGTCAGCATCTCAATATCACGCAATTGCAAGGTGACGTGTCTTTACAAGCTTGGATGGATTGGGAACATCAAAAATTTTCTAATATTCACACGCGATTTAATGGTAAAAATTTATTGTTAAATACGCCAAAAATGGCACAAAAGCTCGCTATTCCCAATATTAGCGCCAATCTATTATGGCAAAAAAATCTCAATGGTTGGGAACTGGCGGTTGATAAGCTTAATTTAAATATCAATCACCAGGATATTACCGATGATAAGTTTTTATTGTTTTATCAAGGTGATTGGAATAACTACCATTTTTATATTAAAGAATTTCCTCTATTTGTCTTAAAAAGATTACAGGCCTATCTGCCCAAAGAGATCGTGTCTAAGTGGGTATTGCAAAGTCAAGGGCGATTAAAAGATTTACAGCTAAACTTTAAAGATGGGCAGTTGGATTATTTTCTATCTGAGTTTTTAGACCTATCCTGGCCTTTAACTCCCGATATGCCTGGCTTAAAAGGTTTATCGGGGGTGCTAAGCTGGGAACCCGAAAGTTTGCATCTGGAGTTTTCCAGTCCTGACATTGAGATCCAGTTCCCGAAAGTGCCTGTGTTAAAGTTTGAGCACTTCAATGCAGTTTTAGGTACTCGTCGTATACTCAATCATACCCGTTGCGATATTGAAAGTTTGGTGTTGAGTCGTAAGGATTTGGCATTGACTCTTGCAGGTGAAATTGATGATCCATTGGATCCACTGCATCGCAATTTCAGATTGCAGGGTCGATGGTCGGCAAAAGATGTGGAATCTTGGCAGCCTTATCTGTCTATTTGGATGCCTCCCTCTGGGTTGCGACATTGGTTGCAACAGGATGTTAAACGTATTGAACGAGCAAGTGGAGAATGGGTTTTAAATGGTGCAGCCGAGGACTTTCCTTTTGACGATGGTCAAGGGGAGTTTATGATCAATGCGTTTCTCTACGGGGTGGATCTCAATTTTGCCAAACAGTGGCCGATGGTGAAACATATTGATGCACAGCTGTTGGTGCAAAAACGAGTTTTAGAAGCTAAAATTGATAAGGCATTTTTAAATGAAAAATTGCCTATTGGCGCGTTGTCTTTGCTCGTTCCTGATTTGGGGCGCAATCAAGAAGTATTATTGATTCATGGACAAGTGCAGGCGACAGTTGCACATATGTTGCAATATCTTTTGGAGACACCTTTAAAAAGTCGAGCTAAACACTGGAAGCCTTTTCAATTTCAAGGCAATGCCAATCTGGATTTAAAATTAGACATCCCCTTAAGCGTGGAGAATGGTAATATTCTCAGTCAGGGGCGCATTACGTTTCCCGAGCAAGAGATGGACCTTGGGGTATTTGCCAAGCCTCTACCCATTTCTAATATGCAAGGGTATATGACATTTAATAGCGATGGCCTCACCCATGGCAAATTTGAAGGGCGCATTGGAAGTGACTTGTGTCGCCTGGATATAAAACATCATCAGCGAACTGAGTTTTTATTTAAAGGGGGCGTTGAACTCAGTCTTTTAAAACGGGTATGGGGTATTGATTCTACAGATATCTTGAGTGGACACTTGCCATTAGAAGGTAATATTTTACTTGCTAATACAAAGTTTCCAAATATGCAAATGCAATGGAAGAGCTCTTTAAAAGGCGTAAAATTAGACCTGCCCCAGCCTTGGAATAAAACAGCAAAGAAGGTAGAACCTTTGCTTGTTAATATGCAGTTTAAAGACAACGGCGTGTTGCAAATGGATTTTGATTACATGCACAGTCAATGGTTTGTTGATTTGCAGGACCATCTCTTGCATTTAAAGACCGAACAACCGCATTTTGCCGGTGATTTTACCTATAATACTTTAACTCAACAAATTAATGTTAAGCTTTCCAAGCTGTGGTTAGATAGTCATTTGTTTAAATCGCACAATGGTCAACAGTCCCCACCTTGGAAGGTTGAAGATTTGCCAAATTTTCATATGGAAGTTGATGATTTTCGATGGGATACATTATCACTTGGAAACTTACTGGTGGATGCGAAAAAGTTAAAGAATAAATGGCAGCTTGAGCAGTTAAGTATTCAAGCGCCTTATTACGGATTAGTCATGGAAGGTGATGTATTGCAAACTGGAAAAAGCCATTATAAAACCCGTTTTTCAGGTGAGATGAAAGTCTATAATTTAGAAAAAACCTTAGAGATGTGGGGCATTACACCGGTGGCCAATTGCAAAGATGTCGACATTCATTTTAATGGTAGGTGGGGTGTTGCATTAAATCAAATTGCATTAAAAACCTTAGATGGTAACGTTGATGTGCTCTTGAAAAAAGGCAATATTACCCATTTAGATCCACAGACCGAGCAAAAAATTGGTTTAGGTAAATTGCTCAGTATCTTAAGTCTACAAACCTTGCCCAGACGACTACAACTTGATTTCTCTGATCTGGCTTCGCAGGGATTCACCTATGATATTTTTAAAGGACATTTCGATTTACATAATGGGATGTTAAAAACCACCGATTCAATCATGGATGGTCCTGTGGCTAATATTAAAATTAGCGGCGATCTGAATGTATTGGATAGATGGTATGATTTAGAGCTTAAAGTCTATCCCTATATCACTGCAAGCTTGCCTGTGGTGGCCACCATTGCGGGAGGGCCTTTGGCAGGGGTGGCGACCTGGGCTGCCAATCATATGATTAATCAAGGCATGCAACAAATTAGTGGATATACATATCAAATTACCGGGCCTTGGCAGCAGCCTGTGGTGCAACAAGTCAATTTAGAAAGGAAGCATTGATGATAGATATATTACGACAAATGACAGTGGTGTATTGGGAAGTCTTATGTTTTAAGCGCTTGCCTCAAGCCACACCTTCGTCTCCTTTGATGCTAGGGATTGCAGTAGGGTTAACGTTATTAACGTCTTTGTTAAAGATAGTTTTTATGGGCGCAGATAACAGTTCAGTGCTTTTCACTATCGTACACATTCCTTTATTTGCTTTGTATGCATGGTTTGTTTTATGGGCCAATAAAGCCACAGGCGGATTTTTACAACTGATGATTTGTTGGTTGATGATGTTGTTTTTTTTAAATGTACTGTCCTCACTGACAGTCGGTGGCTTAATGACTTTAAGCTTATTGGGCTTGTCCAATGCCATTACCAATATCATTGGGACCTTGGAGATTATTCTGGTGATTGTTTTCTCCTTATGGCAAGTTACCTATGTGGTCAATTTATTTAGAGCTTTTTTGCAGCAAGGTTTTTTTGTTATTTTCATGGTGTACATCGGTTGGTTGGGTGTTAATTATTTGTTTTTTATGGCTTGGCAAAGTATTTAGGGAAACAATATGCATATTCACATTCTTGGTATTGGCGGCACCTTTATGAGTGCTTTAGCCATTCTTGCAAAACAGAAGGGTTACCGAGTGACAGGACAAGATACGGCCTGTTATCCACCCATTAGTGATGTATTAAAAGCCCATCAGATTGACTATGTTGAAGCGTATGATGATATTTCGGATATGCTGGCAGCCGATGAGGTCATCGTTGGCAATGCCATGAAAAGAGGCTTGCCGGTTGTGGAGGCTTTATTAAACTCAAAACAACCCTACACATCAGGTCCCGAATGGTTAGCACGCGAAGTTTTGACCTATTATAAGGTATTGGCGGTATGTGGCACCCATGGTAAAACCTCAACCAGTACGATGATTGCCTATATTTTAGAGCAAGCAGGCATGCACCCAAGCTATTTGATTGGTGGGGTCCCACAGGTTTTACCAAGTAGTGCCCATATGGACCAAGGTGAATGGTTTGTCATTGAGGCCGATGAGTATGATACGGCCTTTTTTGATAAACGCCCTAAATTTATGCATTATCGTCCACAGGGTGTGGTCATGCATAATCTTGAATTTGATCATGCTGATATTTATGACTCTTTAGCGTCGATACAAAAACAATTTCATTATTTATTGCGAACTGTCCCGCAAAACGGTTGGGTCGTGCGCCCTCAGTACGAGACAGGCATTGATGGTGCCATGGCTTTGGGGGTATATTCACCGGTGATTTCATGGGGAACCGATAGCCATGTCGATGTTCAATTCAGTATTGACGCTCCAGATGGCTCTGCTTTTCGGGTAAAAACGCCAGAAGGCGAGGTTGCGGTAAAATGGTCATTGATGGGTATGCATAATGTGAAAAATGCTTTAGCTGCAATGATAGTCTGTAAGCAACTGGGGGTGGATTACCAAGACTCTGCAGCCATTTTAGCGCATTTTCAACCGGTAAAAAGACGACTAGAGCTTTGTTTTTCGCATCAAGGTTTATGTGTTTATGATGATTTTGCCCATCATCCCACGGCTATTCGTTGTGCCAGTGAAGCGGTAGCAAGTTCTAAAAAACATCCTCGGTTATTGGCAGTTTTGGAGTTTGGATCCAACTCCATGCGTGGCGGCCATCATTTAGCCCATATGGGTGAGGCGCTGCAAAGTATTGATGATTTATATGTATTAAAGGCTAAAGATTTTGATATTGAGGCACAAGCACAACATTGGCCTTGTCGCGTACAAGTGTTTGCAACAGTCGATGATTTAATTGCTAAAATGCTTGGCGATCTTAGACCCGACGATGCGATTTTAATGATGAGTAATAAAGGATTTGATGAGTTAAAACCAAAATTACTTGCTAAATTGCATGATTTTAGGAAGGTATTGCCAGGGTAATGCGAGGCCAATAAACGTGGTTGGGGACAAAAGCAAACCAAATAGGCTTGAGGTTAACAAGGGTATTCTGCGATAAATTTAAGCAAATGACGACAATCACTACGCTTGGGCTTTCAGTCCATTTGACATACTGATGCGCAATATCCACTATATAATAACAAAAGAAAGTTTAAAATTTAGGCAATCCCCGAAGGGGTATCTGACCAAAAAGCAAAGAGAAGAACAAGATATTGCTAGTCTTATTGAGCGAATAGTGGCATTAGAAAAGAAGAAAGCAAAGATTAATTTTTATGGGGCACTCAGAAATAAAAAAACCACGATAAATAGCAATTAGTGTCAATAGAAGAATTGCGTTAATACGTTCATTTCACAAGGAATTTTGGTGGGCCCACTAGGACTTGAACCTAGGACCAACGGATTATGAGCCCATCCCCTTCAATTTAACATAATGATTTTAAATAATAAATTGCCGTGGGAAATCACTCGTAATGTAGTAAAGTGTATAACAATGTCGTACTCAAATACGCGTATTTTACATGGTTTTTAGGAAAGTTCATTCGCTTTGCCATCTTAATTGCAAACATCTCATCTTGTGATATAATTAAATAATGAAAGCAATTGATCATACATTAGAGAATTTATTAGATCTTGATGGAGAGAGGATTGTTGTTGATGATGCTCTTGGTTTATGGGTTAAATTTGAAGTAAAGAAAACCGTAAGCCGCCACCAAGGGATTAGATACTCATTAACCTTACATAATAAAAACAATAAAAGAATTATGGGTTTTGATAATAGCCATGAGATTGAATATGGTGCTAAAAAAGTAGTCAGCCCCCAAAGAACCCATGATCACTGGCATTTTGATGAAAATGATGCTGGCAGACCGTATCAATATACTAATGCCGTTCAATTGATCGAAGACTTCTGGAAAGAAGTAGATAAGCGTGTTAATGCGCTTAAGGAGAAAGAGTAATGAATGGTTATCACAATAAAGCAAAAATCGGCATTATTTCTCTTGAGCAATATAAACTGCGTACTATCGCGATTGCGAAAGGTGAGTACAAGCCTAAAAAGGATGAGCCGAAAATTTGGTTTACATCAATAAAATCGCTGGCGCATGTTCTCTCAGAAGAAAATCAGCATTTATTGAAACTTATTATTGAGAATGAACCACAATCGGTTTCTGAGCTTGAAGAACTAACTGGGCATAAAAGAAAAGCAAATAATATTTTAAGAACTTTGAGGACAATGGAACATTATGGTTTAGTACAATTGGTGGAAAGTGCCAATAAGATGCACAGGGGCAGGGCGCCGCTCATACCCAAAGCATTATATGATGAGTTTGACGTGGAGTTTTCACTGCAGCACGTCTGTTAAGTTATATTATTTATGTAACCCCAGTTCGGAGTTTTATCCCTGTTAAGCAATCGCCGGCTGTTTTTTCTCGAGTAATTTGAAAGCTGACAGCTTCAATGGCTCAATAGTATAAGCAGCTAAGGCTGCCACCAAATGGGTCATTGCATTTAACATTGATCGATGTCGTGTATGCCAAACATGATATTTATGCTTCAAACAATCAAAAACAGT
>JAKFUY010000135.1 GCA_021732495.1 Legionellales bacterium
TAGTGGAGTCAACTGCATACCCAGGTAGATTAAATATAAAAAATCACTCTGAACAAATATTATACACCAAGAAAAGGGTAAAGAAAATATTTTTTGATTTTTAATTAACTATTGTGATTATTTTTTGAAAAAATTGCGTTTTCGAATCTCGTTCCATCTTGATAACTATTAAAAATTTTGTGAAACTCAGTGACTTTTGGCGTTGATGAAATGATTTAAGGAGTCGGCGATGTGATTTTAGCGAAAAAATAACTTGCAATTCGTCTCTTTTTTTGCTAAAAATGCTTAAAAATTGTTTAAGGGGTTATTTCTATGCAAGCATATTCTAAATATTTATGTGTTATTTGTGGGTTTATCTACGACGAGGAACTGGGTTGGCCTGAAGATGGCATAGCACCTGGCACCCGCTGGGCAGATGTTCCTGAAAACTGGTTTTGCCCTGATTGTGGCGCGGTTAAATCTGATTTTGAAATGATAGAAATCGATTAAGGCTTTACAATCACTAAAATCACCACCACCACTAAAATCACAGTGGGGAACTCATTTAAGACACGGTAGTAAGTACTACGGTGTTGGTTTTTTCCTGCGGCGAATCTTTTTAATAGATGGCCGCAGTATAAATGAAAACCCCAAAGAATCGCTACAAAAGCCAATTTCCAGTGAAACCAACTTTGCTGCATATAATACTGCAAAGCATAACTGACAATCATCCAGCCACAAATGGTCACAGCAAGTGCTGCAGGCCACATAATGCCATAATACAAACGCCTTTCCATCACTTTAAATCGCTCAATGCTAATGCTATCATTGGCATCAGCATGATAGACAAACAAACGTGGTAAATAAAACAAGCCTGCAAACCAAGAAATGATAGCTATAACATGAAAAGCCTTCCACCATAACATCCATGTATTCCTTTTGTTAAACAATTAAACGAGCTTAACACAGTCCATTAAACCATGCTATTTAAACACTAGTCGTTTTAAGGCGCAGGTGAGTCAGAAAAGCGTACTTTCTTTTCAGGCGATTGTGACACAAAAATATGCTGTGCATGACTCGCTGAGATAGCGCTAGATGCTGCATATCTCATTGATTCTATAGCGTACTCTGCAAAGGCCATAGGGCTTGCACTTTGAGCAGCTTTTAAAAAAAACTCAGACTGATATACGCTATTTTCAATTAACATCATAATAGCTTCAATCATTTCTTTTGGTTTAGGATTGTTATTGATGGCAAGCAATAACGCTTCATTAAGCTCTGGTTCTGCCAATACATTGACCAGTATTGTCGCAGCATCAACTGGATTTTTAAAATCAAGAGTGGCAAGCACTTCAAAAAATGTTGCATTTAATAACCCATGCTCATTTAATTTAATCATCGCTGCTACTAAAAGAGAGGGGGATGGATGTGCCATTACAGTATTAAAATCACAATCCGATAAATCTTCATAGTCTGCTCGTTCGAATAAGCCTAGAGAAGGCCCCGCAGATTTTAATAAAATTTTGTTATTTCTTAACTCCTTCACCAAAAAAATCGGAACATAAACAGATTCAGGGTTGTCTAACACTTGACGAAGATTATTTCCGTACAATGAAATTTGATATGCTTGTAATTTTAAAAGCGCTTTCGAAACACTGAAAGGTTTATGTTGTAATTTAAAAATTGTTCTTATTGGGTTGGATCTCGGCGGTTTCGGAGGAAATTGCATGGAATGTTTTGGCATAGCTATTCTCTATAAAGTATATGAAATTGATGCAAAAATTATACCAGTATGCTGATATTAATGTCAATGTGCGCTTTAAATTTTTAACTTAACCCTGAACAAATGTGATGATGGGGTTAAAAACGAATCCAGACCATTCAACCATTTCTTTTTTTGTTGACACCGGCTATAATGAAACGGTTCAATTAATAATACTTGGGATTATGCCCTTAATTAAATTTATAAAAAAAATATTACGTCATCAAACGCCGATTGTTACTGTGCCCTCGGACGATAATCGTATTCCACGTAGTCAACATCATATTTCTAAAACTGAAATAAGTAGCAATGCGCTTCAGGTGATCAATCAAATTAATCACCATGGTTATCAAGCTTATTTGGTAGGGGGAAGTGTTCGTGACTTATTGCTAAGAAAATCGCCTAAAGACTATGATGTGGCCACCAATGCCACACCACAACAAATTAAAAAGCTCTTTAGAAATGCAAGAATTATTGGGCGACGATTCAAGTTGGTTCATATTACTTTTCAGCGTGAAATTATTGAAGTCTCAACTTTTCGATCAAACACCCCAGATGCGCAATTACAAACCAATGATGATGGCATGGTTATCCGAGACAATGTCTATGGCACCTTAGAACAAGACGCTTGGCGTCGAGACTTTACTATCAACTCATTATACTATGATATTAAAAACGGTTCGATTGTGGACTACACCAAAGGTTTTGGTGATGTTCAATCCAAGCAAATTAAAATGATTGGAGACCCTCTGGTGCGCTATCAAGAAGACCCTGTTCGCATGCTAAGGGCAATACGCTTTGCTGCTAAACTGCATTTTGATATTAGCGAAGAAACCGCCAAGCCATTGAATACTTTAGGGCATTTGATTCAACAAGTATCCAATGCGCGTCTTTTTGATGAAGTCACTAAGCTATGGCAATGTCATGAGTCCAAAAGAGCTTTTAATCTTTTGATGCATTATGACTTGTTTTCTAAATTATTTCCCTGGACCCATCAATCATTTCAATTGCAACCCCATGCGATAAAACTGATAGACATTGCGTTACAAAACACCGATCTCAGAATGAAAGAGCAAAAACCGACCACACCGGCGTTCATCTATGCCATCTTATTATGGTTCCCGATGCGAGAGCTTTCGTTAAAGCTTCAGGAGCAAGAAGAACTTCATCCTCTAGCCGCTCTTGAAAAAGCCATGGGGCAGGTTTTATTAGAACAATGTCGTCTCATTGCTATTCCTAAACGTTTTACCCAAATTATTCGTGAAATTTGGTTATTACAATACCGATTTTCTAAACGAATCGGTTTAAAACCGATGCAACTGATGCAGCATGCTCGATTTAGAGCGGCATATGATTTCCTAGGTATTCGTGCGTTAGCTGGCGATGAATCAATTGAACTCGCCGATTGGTGGACACGGTTCCAAGATGTCGATGAAACACAACAATCCATAATGATTGAGGAATTACATCAAAGCAAGGCTCCAAAGAAAAAGCGACGTCGTAAAAAGTCTGTCAATCCTCCTGCCTCAGAATGACACACCATTGCTTTCTGAGTTTGGGCGCTAACCAACAAGACCCCATTCGTGCACTCCATCAGGCACACCTGTATATCCAACAAATTCCTGGTACCTTTATTCAGCGCGCTTCGTCTGTCATCCCAACACCTGCCTTTGGTGTTACACAACAACCCAGTTTTTACAATCAAGTGTTGGAGGTTTTTACCTCACTCCCCCCCTTACATCTACTCAAAAAGTGCCAACATATTGAAAAGAAAATGGGTAGAACTCGTAAGACGCACTGGGGGCCAAGACTGATTGATATTGACATCTTAATTTATCACCCTCTACAAATTCATCACCCAAAACTAACCCTTCCTCACCCGCAAATTTGGGAAAGAGCATTTATCGCACAGCTGCTCGCAGAACTTAAAGACAAGACCAATATGCATGTCCTGAATTTTTATCCAGCAAAATCCCCAATCTGAGATATACTCATAATAAGTACATACTCAAGGATAGCCATGTTCAAATGCCTCTTGCATGCCACTGATCTGCAGCAAAATCATCTAGAGTACTGTGAACAGGCGGCTAAAATTGCCAAGTCCATGCGTGCTCAATTATATTTTTTGCATGTACTTGAGATACCCCAATCGTGGCAGATAGCCCAAAGTCTCGGCTTTGCTGAAAACCAACCTTTTCCTATTGAAGAAACCAAAATAATTTTACGGGTATTGGCCGATCAATTTGACTTACCCCCAGAGCATATGTTGCTGATGGAAGGTAACCCAAAACATCAAATTATCGAATGCATCAATGAACTGGAAGTCGATCTATTACTCGTCGGTTCTAGAACCAATCCCATATTACAAGCGGAAATTACACATCTCACCCATTACCTAGCCGATCACAGCCCATGCAATATGATGTTGATGCGCCCTATCCGCTGAGTATCATTTAGCGCATGACTTTGGACAAACTTAATTTTGCTGGTTATAATCAATTTTTTATATTTAGCTGTAGAATCATTTTGCTGAATCGAATCAGACCTTATGCGCCAACATTGGCCTTGTTGTGCTCAGGCATGTTATTTGCCTTGGGATTTGCCCCATTTCATTGGCCTGCCTGTCTCTATTGTGGATTGTTGCTGTTTTTTTATTTCATTCAAACCTCGACCACACCATTTAAACATGGCTTTTACTTTGGCGTCGGTGTCGGATTGATAGGTATTTCATGGGTATATATCTGTATATATGAATATGGTCATTTACCAAAACCACTGGCAGCGTTTTTTACACTGGTATTTATTTGCTATATCGCTTTGTTTTATGCCGGTTTTGCCTATCTCAATAAAATGACTTGCAAAAAAACACCACCATGGCTGTGGCCTTTCAGTATTGCGGCTTGCTGGTGTTGTTTTGAATGGATAAGATCGCATTTATTTGGCGGTTTTCCTTGGCTCATGCTTGGATTTTCAGCACTCAAATCTCCCCTTGAAAAGCTCTTGCCATGGTTTGGAATCTATGGGCCAGGCTTTGTCATGTGCTTTGCTTTGGCATGCTTGGTTTATGCCTGCCAACGTAAACCCTGGTATTCGATTTTAGGTGTATTATGCTTTATTCTTCCACAATACCTACCCTTGTCTGCATCGAATAAAAATCAACAAACCATGGTTCATGCCGCCATGGTGCAAGGCAATACGACGATGCAGGATAAATGGGATGCGGATAAATTCTGGGGACAGTTTGGCTATTATCTTAATGAAATTCACCAGCTATTAAAACCGATGCAAGTGGTGATTCTTCCAGAGGCAGCTATCAGTGTGCCCACCAGCTTTATTCATCGAGAGCTCGAACAACTTGATAACATCGCGCATCTTAAAAAAAGTGCTGTCCTTATTGGTATCCCAAAACCTGCCCAAGAGCATAATAGTTATTACAATGCCATGCTCGGATTAGGTGAAGCAAAAGGGTTTTATCATAAACAACAATTGGTGGTATTTGGCGAACTGATTCCAGAGTTCTTGTACCCTTTATTTAAATTTCTAGACATGCCTTTGGTTAGCACCATTCCTGGTGAAAAAAACCAACCCTTAATTGAGGTGTTTAATCAGCCAATTGCCTCTTTAATTTGTTATGAATTGGCTTACCCCGATATTTTAAGACAGCAACTACCCAAAGCTCAATGGATAGTATCTTTAAGTGACGATGGTTGGTTTGGGCACTCCTCTGCTATCTATCAACATTTAGAGATGGCACAAACCTTATCTTATATGTCACATCGACCGCAAATATTTGTCAATAACAATGGATTGTCCAGTATCATTAATGCCCAAGGTCAGATCATCCAACAAATTCGTCCTTGGCATAAGGGACATTCCTCGGCATCATTTACTTCAGAAAATAATACAGTGCCTTGGATGTTCTGGGGTGACCTTCCTATTCTTTGTCTATGTCTGATTATTTTAATCACTTGTGCGAGCTTACAGATAGTCCGTGCAACTATGGGAAGACAATCACTCTTAAAGGTCGACACATAAGCATTAAGGCAATATATCGACCACCAATTTCTTGTTTACTCTTGCTGCTCACTCAAAGAGGGGGTATGCTAACCAATTAAGCTCAAATTTGTTAAAGACTATGGAATCAAGTTATAACCCCACAACGGTTGAATCACAAACACAACAATACTGGCAGAAAAAAAACTGCTTTAACGTGAATGAAGACTTAAATAAGGAAAAATTTTATTGCTTATGCATGTTCCCCTACCCAAGTGGCACATTACATATGGGACACGTTCGAAACTATACCTTAGGGGACGTCATCAGTCGCTATCAGCGCGCTTTAGGTAAAAATGTATTACAACCCATGGGTTGGGATGCCTTTGGCTTACCAGCAGAAAATGCTGCCATTAAAAACGATATTCATCCTAAGGAATGGACTTACAAAAATATTGCCCATATGAAATCCCAACTGATGCAACTCGGCTTTGCCATTGACTGGCGCCGCGAATTTGCCACCTGTGATTCATCTTATTATAAATGGGAGCAATGGTTTTTCTTAAAGCTGTTTGAAAAAGGCTTGGTGTACAAAAAAAACTCTATAGTTAACTGGGACCCCGTTGATAAAACCGTCTTGGCCAATGAACAAGTCATCAATGGTCGCGGTTGGCGTTCCGGGGCTAGTGTTGAACATAAAGAGATCTCCCAATGGTTTTTAAAAATCACCGCCTATGCTGATGAGCTTCTTTATGAGCTTGACAATCTCCCCCAATGGCCAGAACAAGTTAAACAAATGCAAAGACATTGGATTGGTCGTTCTGAAGGCGTCGAAGTCAATTTTAAAATCAATTACGATAACCAACAAAAAATTAAAATTTACACCACACGTCCCGATACACTGATGGGAGTTAGCTATCTTGCTATTTCCCCCGATCATCCTTTAGCGAAATGCATTGCTGAAAGCAATATCAGTGTGGCAACGTTTTTAGAAAGCTGCCAAGGTGTCAGTGTTGCCGAGGCGGATTTGGCTAAACAAGAAAAACGTGGAATAAATACAGGACTTTCAGCCCTTCATCCGATTACCGGCAAAGAAATCCCGATTTGGATTGCTAATTTTGTCTTGATGAATTATGGAACTGGTGCGGTCATGTGCGTACCTGCTCATGATGAACGTGATTTTGAATTTGCCAAGCTGTATAAATTGCCGCTCGTGCAAGTCATTGATGCTAAAAAAGGTCATGACTTTAATCAATCCGCCTATCTCGGAGAGGGGTTCCTTATCAATAGTGAAGAATTTAATACTTTGGCTTCCAATGAAGCGCAATCGGTAATTATCAATACGCTCGTCGATAAAAACCTAGGCAAACGATCAATTAAGTACCGATTACGGGATTGGGGTGTGTCACGTCAACGGTATTGGGGAACGCCAATTCCCATTATTTATTGTGAGCATTGTGGTAATGTGCCAGTCCCTGAAGAGCAACTGCCGGTTGAACTTCCCGAGAGTATTCGGCTTACCGGGCATGGTTCGCCATTGGCCAACTGCCCTGAATTTACAGACGTCAGCTGCCCTAAATGCGGTCATGATGCCAAACGTGAAACCGATACCTTTGATACCTTTATGGAATCGTCTTGGTACTATGCGCGTTTTGCGTGTAAAGGACAACCCAGTGCCATGCTCGATGATAGAGCCAAATATTGGACGCCTGTCGATCAGTACATTGGTGGCATTGAACATGCCACGATGCACTTACTGTATGCACGCTTTTTCCATAAATTAATGCGCGATGAAGGCTTGCTTAATTCCGATGAACCCTTTATTCGCTTATTAACCCAAGGGATGGTGCTCAAAGATGGTCAAAAGATGTCTAAGTCCGTTGGTAATACTGTCGATCCTGCGGCGCTGATTGAACAATATGGTGCGGATACTGCGCGTTTGTTTGTCATGTTTGCAGCACCTCCAGAGCAGTCTTTAGAGTGGTCCGACTCAGGTGTTGAGGGCGCTCATCGTTTCTTAAAGAAAATATGGGGATTTGCACACTTGCATCATGCACTTATTGTTGAGCTCAATGCACAAATGTTTGATGCAGATGCCATGGATTGGACCGACGCCTCATCAGAAATCAAAGGCAAACGCCAGAAGCTGCACCAGCTTTTACAACAAATCCACCACGATTATGAACGACAGCAGTTCAATACGGTGGTATCGGCCTGCATGAAGATTTTTAATGAAATGGCAAGTATTACCGAACCCAAAAATCCATTTGAACAAGCATTGCTGCACTCTGGAATCAGTATTTTATTGCGGGTGTTAGCACCCATTACCCCACATATTTGTCATGTGTTATGGTATGAGTTGGGTTTTAGTAAACTCATTATTGATGCGCAATGGCCAAAATGGGATAAAAGTGCCTTAAAAACTGAAGAAGCGCTTTTTATTATTCAAGTTAATGGAAAAAAACGCGGTGAAATGAATGCCTCCCTACAATGCTTAGAGCCTGAACTATTGGAGCTTGCCCAAAATGAAGTAGCAAGTTTTATGCAATCAAAAAGCATTGTTAAATCGGTTGTAGTGGCACATCGTCATTTAATTAACTTTGTGGTACGCGAGTCATAAATGAAAAAAGCCATTATCATCATTTTGATAGTAGCACTTTGTGCATGCGGTTTTCATTTGCGTGGTCAGATGGAACTGCCCACCTCATTCCAAAATGTTGTCATCATTGCTCCTCCTGAGGGGCGCAACTTAAGCTTGGCACTTGATGAGCAGCTTCAAGCGTATCATGTCATCCAAGCCCAGTCGAAAACTGATGCCGAGTTTCAGATTGTCATCGACAATATTCAGTTTGAAAGACAAATTGCCAATATTAGTTCCAGTACCACCCCCAGACAATATCAATTAAGCTATGCCGTCAAACATCACTTGGTCGATAGCCATGGTCGTATGTTAATCCCCAATGGTTTAGTGGTCTCCAACCGTTTGGTTTCAATGAATAGTGAGCGATTACTGGGTTCGAATTACGAACAAGACTTTTTCTTACATGAAATGGAACTTGATGCGGCACGACAGATACTGACTACTATTGGTCATTACTTTGCTAAAGAATCATGATTACACGTTTTCATATTTTACAAGCACTGAAAATTCCACCGAAGGCCAATGTCTTTATTCTCAGTTACCAAGATGAAGAGGTCTACCAGCAAGCGATCAAAGATATTTGTCAGCAAAAACAAATTCTAGCCTCTGAATCGATACAAATACAACAAGCCGATCAGTGGATAAATATTGCTCAATCCACTCAGAACTATGGTTTTTTTCAGGAGCCAACCTGTTATCAGATTGAACTTCACAAATCGGCTTTAACTGCAAAATCACTCCCAGCACTTGCGCCTTTAAATGATGATATTTTTATCTTCAAAACTGACCAATTTAAACATGCGCTGTTATCGAAACTGGAAGCCACCGGTGAGATATGTTGGATAAATGCCTACGCCCCCAATTCTCAAGACTTATGGAAATGGTTGCTACAAACACTTAAAGGCTACAGTCTAACCTCTGATATTCAACCCTGGTTTTTCCAACAAAGCTTTATCAACTACGGTTTATGCCAACAGTTTATTGAAAAAATTCAGTTAAGCCATCCGCAATCTTGCCGTATTGATTTGCAGACCTTTCAAAATCACTTGGGCATTCAATCCACTGAGCATTGGACACCTCTATTAGAGGCATGGATGAATCAACAAGTAGCGCTTTCCATCCTTCGCTTGCGTCAAGCAAAGTCATGCCAACAGGAGCTAACCTTATTAATTTGGTTATTGTCGCGCAACGTTCAAGTTCTGTATGCGTTAAAACAAAACATTCAAACGCCTAAAGCTATCTTTGAACAATTTAAAATTTGGCCAAAACAAATTCCACCGTTTGAGAAGTTTGTTAAAAAACTGCAACTATCTCAACTTGATAAATTACTCTTGATGGCACAGGAATTGGATAGCATGGTCAAATCAGGGCAGCTTAACCTTGTCTGGTTAAAATTAGAACGTTTTTTATTGCTACCCTATCTGCCATGAACCAATCCATTGTCATATTAGGTGGAAGTTTTGATCCGGTGCACCAAGGCCATTTAAAGCTTGCTCTGTTCATCCAAGAGCACTTCAATATCGAACAAGTCCTCTTATTGCCCTGTGGAACCCCTGCCTTAAAAAAACCTTGCCAGGCTGATGCAAATCACCGACGCCGCATGCTAGAGCTTGCCATTGCCGATTTTAAAGAGTTAAGTATTGATGATCATGAATTATCGACCTCAGGCCCTTCTTATACCATTGACACCTTGAAGTACTTTAGACAGCAATATGGACCACAAACCAGTATCAGTTTTATCATTGGTGAGGATGCCTTTGCCGATTTTCTGCACTGGCATCGATGGCAGGATATCTTAAGCTATGCACATATTATTAATACCAGACGTTTAAGTCTAGCCAAGCCCTACGCCCAAGACTTGATTGACTATATCACCGCGCATCGTTGTCAAAACCCAGAAAAAATCAAGCAATCGCCAAATGGGTGCATTTACACCCTGGATTTTGAAGACTATCCTTTTTCATCAACGGCGATTCGAAACAGTATTGAAAACCAGAAAAGACCACAGGGATTAGAACCCCAGGTCTTTCAATATATTCAAGAAAATCACTTATACCAGGTTACAAACGAGCAATAGGATGAACGTCTTGAATAAGCGTTAATTCGTGAGAGGAGGTATCGATACTTTTAATTTTCTCTAACCATGCCGGCGCAAAAGAGGCCATCCAATTTACAACAGGGGTAAATTCAGCATACAATTTTGAAGAAGCGGTGTATTTTTTTTCTGGAAAACCTGATAGTTTTGCCACCACAATCAATAAAGATATAATAAATACGGCTCTTAAGAAGCCAAAAACCATTCCTAATAATCTATCGGTACCACTTAGGCCGGAACGTGATATTAAAAATGACAGTAAGCTACTGCACAAGCCTCCGGCGATTAAAATACTTATCATGATCACTACAAAACTCGCTAAAGTCCTCAGTTCTTGTTGATTGATCCACGGTGTTAAATACTCAGAACCAAAGGATGCAAAATGACCTGCCCCCCAAAGCGCTATAATCCATATCCCCAATGCCAACAACTCTTTGACAAATCCACGAAATAAACCTGTCACCACCGAAATCGTGATAAGTCCAAGAATAATAATATCTAAACCTGAGAGATCAACTGTCATTTAAATTATCCTTTTGACACGACCATGCCTTGTAGCTGCAAATTTTGTGATAACTGTTTTTGTAATGCAATGGCTTGTTGCTTGTCCGAAAGCTTGCCAACAATCACCTGATACAAAGTACCATTCTTACCGGGCAATTCAAAGTATTGAGCCGCATAACCTTGTTTTTTAAGACGCTTAATTAAAAAATCAGCATTTTCAGGGTGTGCAAATGATGCCAATTGCACGCCATAGTGTTTTGATTCCAAAGCCACTTGCACCACTGGTGTCTCTTTTTTAACAACACGTTTTTGTTCAGCAGGAATACGTGGAATATAACTGGCATAAGTTAGATGATGCGCTTTGCTCAGATTAAGGCTGAGGTCTCGGTGCGCTACTTGTGGTACTTGCACTTCAAGTGGCTTGAGTTTTTTAAATACTTGCTGAGCTGTCGGAATATTTAATCTAGGTGCTTTGGGTTTGGGTGGAACTTGCACATGCATAGACATGTTTTCTTCAAAACGTTGATTCGATTTTTTCATTAAACCTGGTAGCACAAAGATTGCCACCACAATTAATACGATACCACCAGTTAATCGATATTTTGCTTGTTCAGGTATTTCGAAAGACATTTTTTCCCTCCAGCTGCAATTGCAGCATTATATCACCAACAAGATAAAACGAGCCAAACACCACAATGATATCGCCTACTTGCGCATTTTGTCGAGCACTGGCAAACGCCTGTTGTGCCTCGGTAAAAAACTGATGCGCCACTCCTACATTTTCAAAAACTGTATTTAAGCTCTCACAGGTATGCGTTCGTTCACTTTCAAGTAAAGTAGTATACCATATTGGAGATAGATTGTTAAATATATTTACAATTTGTTCGGAATCTTTATCTCTTAACGCAGAGAATACCACATGTATTTTTCCACAATTCTCGATGTTTAACAAACTTCTCTTTAACAAATTTACAGCATGCGGATTGTGGGCAACATCTAATAAAATAGGAACCTTGTCGTCTACCCACTGTTGTCGACCCGGTACAAATACCGACCCTACTGCCGCTTGGATATGATGTGGGAGAACGGGTAGGTCAAGTAACTGTGTGGCGTAAATTGCAGCAGCCATTGCAGGTAAATGAATCCTGGGTTTTTTAGGAAACTGAAGTTCCATGGTCTTACACTGAAACGCCCACGTAGGGCCAGAATCTTCCACAACATAATCATGCTGATAGTGTTTTAAAGACACTTGTAACTGCTGGGCAATATCAACCATAGAACTCGGAATATCGACATCAGCAAAAATAGCTTGTCGATGTGCCCGAAAAAGCCCTGCTTTTTCAGCAGCAATCAATTCAATGGTATTGCCCAGATACTCCATATGGTCAAAATCAACAGAGGTCACCACCACCAAATCAGCATCTAAAATATTAATGGCATCCAGGCGTCCGCCAAGGCCAACTTCCATCAGCAAAATATCAGGTTGGGATTTTTTAAAATAATACAAAGCAGCCAAAGTCATTTTCTCAAAAAATGACAACTGCCTCTCAACATCAAGTGCTACTATCGCTTGCAAAGCATCTTGCAAATCTTCGTCATTAATGACTTGATTATTAAGTGCAATACGCTCATTGACACACATCAAATGCGGTGAGGTAAAAACGCCTACACGAATACCTGCCGCGTCATAGAGACTTCGAAGTGCAGCAATGGTAGACCCCTTGCCATTGGTTCCGGTCACGGAAATAATCGGTATTTGCCAATCTCGCAAACATGCCTTATCGGCAATCTGGCGAATCATTGGCAAACGATTTTCTTTACAAAATTTTAAATTCTCAGGACCAAGCAGCAAGCTTTCTAATGACGCGAGCATATCAAATCCTAATTGTTTTTAAATTTAGAGACCAAATTTGCCAACATCGGTTTTAAATCTTTTCGATTCACTATCATATCGATATGACCATGTTCTAATAAAAACTCACTGCGCTGAAAACCCTCGGGAAGAATTTGTCTGACCGTTTGCTCAATGACCCGAGGACCTGCAAATCCAATTAAAGCATTGGGTTCGGCAATTAAAATATCACCAAGGCTTGCAAAACTAGCTGACACCCCACCCATGGTCGGATCGGTTAATACTACAATAAACGGTTGTCTGGTTTTAGAAAACTGTGCTAGAGCCGCTGAGGTCTTCGCCATTTGCATTAAAGAAAATAACCCCTCTTGCATTCGCGCACCACCGCTGGCAGTGACACAGATCAACGGACAGCCACTTTCTGTCGCCGCATTAACACCTCTTACAAATTTCTCACCAACAGTCGCACCCATTGAGCCACCCATAAACGAGAACTCAAAGACACTTAAAATCACTGGGTGGTCTTCCAAAGTGCCTTGAACCACGACCAAGGCTTCATTTTCGCCAGTCTGTTTTTGTGCTTGGCTAATTCGGTCTTTATACTTCTTAGAATCTTTAAACTTTAACCTATCAACCGGTTCTAAGTGAGCTGCAATTTCAACCTGATGCGGCTCATCTAACAAAAATTCAATACGGGTTCGTGCACCAATACGATGATGAAACTGGCATTTAGGACACACATGTTGATTTTTTTCAAACTCCAAGCGATACAATACCTCTTGGCAACCTTGACATTTTATCCATAAACCCTCGGGCACATCCTTTTTACGGGCAGTTTGTGAACGAATTTTTTCTGGGAAAATCTTTTTAAACCAACTCATAGACCTTGTTCTCTCTTTGCTGTTTAAGAGAACATTATAACCCAAACCATTGTCGGTGAATATCTTTCAGAATAGAAAAATGATTATTAGAATCCATGTTTAGTTGTAGGTGGTTGATGTGAAGGTGCAGCATCTTCATCTGTAGAAGTTCCGTAGACACCTGGATC
>JAKFUY010000160.1 GCA_021732495.1 Legionellales bacterium
CGTGATGGTACGCTTTTGGCATGATAATCTCCTTGGGTAGTACCTTGAGACTATCAACTTTCCGTGGCTCACTCTAGCTGTTGCTTAGTTTATTACCACTGTTGCACTTCGAGGTTGAAAGGGCGACCACCATTTGAATGGCCTATTAAAATTACCTTGTCTAAATTTAAATTGGGGTTGGTTTTTTTAAGCTCAGTGATTATGAACAATATATTCTGAACGCCACGTTCCCAAAGAGGTTTTCGTCTTTCAAATAGATTACCAGTTCTAGGAAGGGGTTTATCTGTTTCAAGATCATGTTGAATGCTTACTACAAAATAGCCACGTGCTGCTAGCGTATTTGCGATAAACGAATATTCGGTATTTTTAGCACCATAGCCATGATTTATGATAATAATAGGTAATTTTTCTTTCTTTTTATCCTGATATATTACAACAGAGATAGCTCTGTTTCTTTTGGAATCAAACAACTGAATATTTTTTACTTCTAACGCATAGCTAAAAAAACTTATGCTCAAAAAAATTGATAAAATTAACAACTTAAAATTAAACTTCATTTTTCTCTCTTTCAATCAATCCAATTAATCTTACTGGCGCTTCTGTGCCATCTTTAATTTTGATCGGAAGCGTCATAATAAAACCGCCAACGGGTGGCATATTATCTAAATTCGCGACATTTTCTATCAATATTTTTCCAGCACCTAAAAAGATCTGATGCACTTTGAAACCATCTTCTGGGCGATCAGGTGAAAGTGTATCAATACCAATGGCGCTGACACCTCGATCGACTAAAAGGTTGGCGGCTTCAGGAGATACAGATGGAAATACGTGGTTGTTGCGATATTTTTCAGGCTCAGTCCAAAATTTGTTCCAGCCGGTTTTAACTATCACGCATGAGCCTTTAGCAATGGGGCCGTATTTGCTTTCAAAATTAGCAATATCTTCTGGAATCAAGCTATAAAGAGCATGGCATTTATCTGAAACATCAATTACGACACATGGCATGCATAAGTCATCGACATCAAAATCATGAATGCATTTACCGCCTTGAATGCAGTGGCTTGGTGCATCCATATGGGTACCAATGCCAGCATGCATACTCATTTTCATGACGCGGAATTTATCGTCACCTTCACAATCAGCATAATCTATGTGCCGATCGTGATTAAACCCACAACCACCATTCCAAGTGGGGATAGAAGCTTCAAGCGTATGGGTTAAATCGATAAGTTTATAGGGAAAGGTTATAAAATTGCTCATGATAATTTCTTCATAAACCAAAGCACTAAGTCATCATCGAGTGGATAGCTATTTCCGGGGATAGTTGGTTGGTAATTGTAAGTAACACCCCTGCCATCAGGTACATAGCCACGTTTGACATAAAGTCTTTGAGCGCTACCATAGCCGCCATCGTGACCCGCATAAAGTCCTACACCAATACCAATAAGGTCACTTTTAGTTGCCGCTTCTTTTTCTGCAATATCGAGGAGCATTGAACCCACTCCTGCCTTCCGAAAAGGTGGCAGCACGTTCAAATCCATGACTTCGGGTATGTGGTCGCTCGCGAATGATCCATATTGTGATTGCCATTTCAAAGTTACATAACCGGCAAACTGATCATGGACAAACGCTACCCAAACTAATCGCTCACCAGCCTCTGCTTCTTTCAAATATTCTTCAAAAATACTTGCCGATTTATTCCAACCGATCTGGCTAAAAGCGGAAACAATAGTGGGGATGTCATCAAACGAGAGAAATTTATAAGTTGTAAAACACTTCTCCATCACGAAATTGATGAGTTCTACACCACGAATTTGCACCGTTTGTTGCTTTGTAACCTGAAATTCTTTTGCTTCAAAAAACAGTCTTGCTGTAATGCTGACCTCTGCATAGACTCGAGTAATTGATTTATCTACTGCTTCTTTCTCAATCTCATGGATGAGTGCGCTACCAACACCAGAACCTTGAAACTCGTGATGAACATAAAAGCAATCGATATGGCCAGTTGGTTCAAACTCTGCAAAACCAACTATTATATCGTCTATTAGCGCAACATATGGTTTGATTTTTTCTAATTTTTCCTGCCACCCACTATAGTCTTGTACTGAAGACCATGGAGCCCAAGCATCCAGTTGATTTTTTGTATAGTCTTTCGCGTTCACAGTATGTATGGTGTTGTAATAAATTTGGCTTAAAAATTTTGCATCACCATCTTGATAACGCCGCACCTGAATTTTATTGTTCATAATACTTTACCTACAGGAACATCGTTTGGATCAGATTCATGGCCTTCAGGATCATCAAATGGCATGTCTGCGTAACTATTTTTGAGATAAAAATTTAAACTGCTTTGCCTAGACTCAGCATGAATACTTTTAACACCTAAACTTTTCAGCCATTTTTCAATTAAGACCAAAAACGTACTTCCAGTATTCTTGCGACGTGTCCCTTCATCAATAGCGATAATCCGTATCGCGGCTCGTCTATCAGACCAAAATTGAATATGGGCGTAACCAATAATTTCTGTGCCTTGATATAAAATAAGGTGAGCATGCTCGCAGTGGTCAAACGTCCATGTGTATGGATCATCTATGCCGTGCGGGCTAAAGAAATATGTATCGCGAAAATGCTTGGCGGCAGCCCATTCTCGTAGTGTGAGTGCCTTTACAACACGTAAGCCATTAAATCCTGTTTTAGAATGAATAGTCTTTACAAAGGCGTCTTTACCGAAAACATACTGGTAAATATCATTTGGATAACGCAAGGCTAAATCTTGCTTTAGCTTTGCATAGTGTTCCCTGTCATCTGCATGATCCCGCATCCAATCGCGAAATAGTAAGTGTCCATCAATCTCTGCGCTGGTTTGTTCAAATATGTGGACATTGAATCCTTTTTTTTGAAAATATCTGCGAAAAAGTATTCCATATTCGCCTTTTGCCTCATAACCAAGAGCTTCCATCACGCTTATGTTTTGGTCTAAAGCTATAATATCGCGAACCACCGGTACTATATCTATAATCGGTTTTGCGGCCAATCCTGGCACCGATGTCGAATCAACATGATGAATAGCAATGCAATTATTACCCAGCGCTTGTTTAATTTTTGCTGCCTCAGCTGCAAAAATATTTGGCCAATTAGGATCATAGGGTGCGACTTCAATACGATCTGTTTTTTGCATGAAATTTAACTCTGATAAAATATGTTCAATTAATTCAAGAATATCAGCACATTTATTGGGGTGATTTTTGGCGTCTGATCTTTTTAGGCAATCCAGGAGTGACAATAAATTTAATAGATTTACTTTAGTCCGCCAATCTTTATGTAAGGTAACACCACCACTGGCCAACCCTTTGAGGAATGCATCTTGAAATTCATGTGGCATTTTATGAGCATATCGGAGCATGTTAGCGACATCCCACAACGTCGATCCAGAAAAAGAAAACTCCCAATCTAAAACCCCGCTTACTTTCCAAGAACCACCCACCTTATTTATAAGAATATTGGCTGGATCAAAATCAGCGTGAACAAGATGCTTTTCGTCGCCACCTTGCAATAGGTGGCCATATTGATGAATGCCCTGACTGATTTTGGAAATCATATCTGACTTAAGCACAGATAAAACAGTCTCGTGCTTCAAGCATTCTTTAGTAAAAATTAAATAATCATCGGATGCTGAATGTGGAATAATGTTTAGCTCTTGATCAAAAAAACCTGCCCTTGCAAATTCATGTGCTGTAATCTTCGAAAGAATTGTACCTACCTCATACATTATTGGGCTGATATCATGAGGGTCGTCACCCAGTAAAAGATCTCGAAGCGGTATGCCAGGCATAAACTCTGTAATGGCAAAATGATACCCTTCAAGTTCGCCGATATAATACGTCAGCGGTATCGGAACAGTTTGTTTTAATAACGCTGCCAGTTTTTGTTCGCGGTAAGCAGCATCTTTGTCGCGCAAATAAAGACGCAAAATCAAAGGGTGTTTTTCATCTTCCAGCAGCATTTTAATGTTGAGGTTAGCGCATCCACCAGCAATCATTTCATACGAAATGAGCTTTTTATCGGGATAGGCAAGCTGGACCATTTTCTCAACCATACCCTCTGGTAGTTGGTATGTGGCGCTTGTTTTTTCGCAATCAGCTTTAAACATTACAATCTCCGCTTTAAACTGAAGTGAATCTGGGTGATAGTTTTTGTCTATTTATTGTCCAGAATTTTTGGGCACAAATTGGGTACTTTCCACCGATTTTTGGGTACATTTTGGGATCATCCGAGGACAGTAAAAGACTACAAAAGACAGTATGCAAATACAAAAAAGCCCTTGATTTATAAGGGCTTTTGATGGTCTTAAGTGGTCTTTAATGGTGTTTTAAATTGGTGGAGGCGGCGGGAATCGAACCCGCGTCCGCAAGTCCGCTGCCATTGGATCTACATGCTTAGATGAATTGGTTAGTTTTGACTTAGTTGGCCCAATTCACAAAGCCAAGTTAAGCGAGTCTGTTAGGTTTCGCATCTTCTGTCCAGACATCACAAGACACTAGCTTATCTAGTATGACCGTTGCGTCAAGCCCAATAAGCGAGACTTGGGCAACGGGGAGCGGGTTTAAAGCCGCTCACGGCGCTTCGGGAACTACCGCTTATGCAGCGATGGCTTCCTCAGCAAAGTATGCATCATTTGCATTTATGTTTAATTGAGTTTGATTTAAGAGCGTACTCAGGCTCTGCATGCACCTCCGGTTTTGCAACCCACGTCGAAACCAGGTCGCCCCCTCAATTTAATTATACCATCCTTATGTTAATAAAGCACGTCGAACCTTTCTTTCAACATACCACCAAGGGGTTATCGGCAAAAATCGATGCGATACTTCACCATGGCGATCAACCAAAAACTTGGTGAAATTCCATGGTACTGTTTTCAAAATTACTTTTTGCTTGAGATGTTTAATCAAATACCGATAAATAGGGGCTTGATGTTCTCCTTTGACATGCAGTTTTGCAAACATAGGGAAGGTAACTGCAAAACAACTTTTTGAAAATTTTTCAATACTAAGGTTATCTAAAGGCTCCTGACCCGCAAAATCGTTACACGGAAAGCCCAATACGACCAATCCTTGCTGATGATATTGATGATAGAGCGTTTCCAGTTTGGCATATTGAGCAGTAAATCCGCAGCGACTCGCCACATTTACGATCAACATCACCTGATCTTTGCACATTGCTAAATTTTGCTGAGCCCCCTGTATGGATTCAACCTCGATATCATAAATACTCATTCAACCAGCCCATAAGAACGTAATAGGGCCTGCTGATCAGGCTCGCGTCCCAGAAGATTGACAAACGCATCCAATGCAGGAACAGCCCCACCCTTGGATAGCAGTTTTTGTCTAAAGGCCTGACCACAATCACCAAGCTGCTGCATATTTTTTTCAAACCACGCAAATACATCGCAAGAGAGGACATCTGCCCATAAATAACTATAATATCCGGCCGCATAACCTCCAGAGAAGATATGGGAAAAAGCCTGAGGAAACCGTTGATCAAGATCAATGGGCGTCACTGCATATTTTTTTAATAATGCGATATACTGATAATGCACGCTTTGTGCGTCTTTCGGGGCCTTATCACTGTGGATATTGAAATCATAACTTGCAAAAATCAATTGTCTTAATAAAAACAAACCCACCAAATCATTCTTGGCTGCCAATAGCTGTGTAAATTGTGCATCAGGAAGTGATTCACCTGTTTTCATATGATGACTAAAAATCTTAACCCAATCCGCTTGCCATCCCCAGTTTTCCATCCATTGACTCGGAAGCTCTACGGCATCCCACTCTACGCCATGTACACCTGAAACCGCAAACTCATCAACCTCGCTCAATAAATGATGCAAACAATGTCCAAGCTCATGCAATAGCGTTGTTAATTCATCATGGGTTAATCCAGCATCCTGGCCAGGTGCAGGTACGGCAAAATTACAGGTGAGTGTTGCAATAGGCAATTGCTTTTCGGTATGGGTTTGCAAAGTATCCATCCAAGCCCCCCCCCTTTTGCCTTCACGGCTAAACCAGTCACAATACAAAGCACCAATCTCTTTATCTCCCTGCTTTAACAGGTAACACTGGGCATCTGGATGCCAAACATCCACATCACTTAATGGGGCTAGATGAATTTGATATAAACCTGCTAGTAATTGATTAATGGCATACATCACATGCTTTAAAGGAAAATATATTCTTAGTGCCTCTTGATCAATCGAGAATAATTCTTTTTGTCTTAACTGCATAAAATAGGCAATATCCCAAGGCTGTAGATCAGCATCATGTCCTAATTTTTTAGCATAGGCCTTAACGACAGCATAATCTTTTTTTGCAACAGGAATGACGGCTTCCAGCATATGATCTAAAAATGCATGAACGCGAGCGGGTGACTTTGCCATTTTTGAACTAAGTGAGTAATCAGCATAATGTTGTAAACCCACCAAATGTGCAAGTTCCTCTCGTAATTGTAATATCTCTTGAATCAAAGGGGTATTATCAAAGCGTCCTTGATCGTAACCCGCATTATCAGAGCCTCTGGTTTGGTAAGCCTTGAAAAAAATCTTACGCAAATTAGCCTCATCGGCATAGGTGACAATGGCAAGATAACTTGGTTGATCTAAATTGAATAAGTACCCAGGCTGACCAGCCACTTCTGCCCTGTTTTTTGCATTTTCAATCAAGTGCTCAGGCAGTCCCTTCAATTCTTGAAGATCTTTTGTGAAGTATTTAAAGGACTTTTGTGAATCAATAACATTATTGTCAAACTGTTGTGATAAATGTTCTAAACGCTCAAAAATGTGTTCCACACTTTGTCGTTTTTCGGTGGGTAGTCCGATCCCTGACAAGCGACAACTCAACAAAAAATCCTCACGCATTTTTTGTTGAGAAACGCTCAATGGTGTGACATCGGCATCATCTAAAGCTTGATAAAGCTGCTCGTTTTGATGGATAAATGTGTCATAAGCTGTTAATAAAGGCAAGCACTCTCCATAACACTGACGCCAAGCATCACTGCCTAATACCGCATTTAAATGTCCACATGGACTCCAAAAGCGTTCAATACGGTCTCCTTGCTCATTTAATACAGTTAACAAACTTGACGCATCTTGAGATGCATCCAATCCCGTTAACATTTTTTGGCGACAATCATCGAGAAGGATCTGTAATTGTTGTTGGATATTTTGCGGATCTAGGTTTTGGAAAGAAGGAAATTTCACAGTCAATCTCTAGTGAGAAAATAATAGGTCTAGCTTATCAAAGTCTCATCTACACGCCAAGATTAAGATGAGAATTGTGTCAAATTGAGGTTAGACTCAGGTCGTGACATTCCACCAGCAGGCTTGGAGGTATTTGGAATCTCTTTAGAACAATCTGCAAAAGGCTCAGATAAATCTCTACGTGTGGTCCTCGCTTTGGTTAATTCCACATTTTGCCAATACGACATATAAAGACTTAGCATAGAAGCAAATAAAGGAATCAATGGCGATATTGCCCCCAAAAATGGCAAAATACAAATACTACAGATAGCAATAATAATGGAATTCCACAATCGAATGCACATGATTTCCTTATCGATATCCCAACGGTGGTTCAATTCAGATTGAATGCCCCCCCATTCTGAATCAGGAACCAAAGAGCATCCAACCTCCTCCATCTTCTTGATATGCATGGTAAAATTCATCAGCAAGATGAAATTCAACAACGTCTCAACCCATTGAAAAATAGCATTAAAATAAAGACCCCAAATCACAGAAGAGCCTGTTAAAACAAAGACAACTAAAATGCTATTCAATAGCCAAAGCATATCTCGAAACATCACTTCCCAGCGACGAGCAAATTGGATTTTCATCCGAGTCCAAACAGTCAACTCTTTTTCCTGCTGACTATTGGAACCTAGCAAAAAAGAATGATAACAAAAGTTTCCTAAATTACTGACCACTCGAGGCATAAAATAAAAAATATTGCCCCAATTGATAATCAGCCTCACAATAGGCTCCAACCACAAAAACAACCATGTACTTCGCAAAGCATTACAACAATCGATAACACTTAAATAAAACCGTCGTAAACGAAGAATCAATAATCGTTTAAAATTGGTCTCATCAACACGCTTATCAATTTCTTTTAGAAAATAAAAGGGGTGAAGATCAACATGAAGATTCTGTCTTTCTTCCAGGCCTCGGATTGGACCCAAGGACATGAGAACTGAAAAGATGCTCTGGTCAAAATTTTCTTCTAATAAGTTTAGAAGATGTTCGCCATTTTGTAAAAGTTTATCAACAATAACATCATGATTAAGTTGTAAATAATTTAAATAAATCTTCTCTAGCTGAATATGTAAAATAGCTGTGGTCAGCAAGACTTTACGGAAAGATTGGGAACGGCGAACCCTTAAATCATCTAATAAAATGATTAGGCTTTTGTAATCTTCATAGTAATAATCATGATGTACAAGAAGTTCTCGATCCGCCAAGATCTCATTAAAAAAAGTGCCCTCAAAATTGAGCGCGTCCTCAAGTACAGTCGATAAAGCGCTAGGGGCCTTTTTCGGTGTTTGGTGCGCTGGAGACGACGCTAATCCAAAACAGGGATATTTCTCAGACAATCGATCCACCACCTGCTTAATTTTCTTAACAGGATGAGATTCAGATCCATTATTCATGATGCATTATTAGTTGTTTTCATTGACAAAAAGACCAAAAAATCACAAAAAAATTCTCAAATGACTCTAAAAAATACCACCTTACTATTTTAAAAACAAGCATACTCGCTTTTTATCATAAAACAAAATTAAAATTTTGATACTTCAAAGCTATCGAGATTTAGAATCTCTTGCTGCAATCACATTTTCAGTTCAAAATAGGCTTTTTCAATAATCATGAATATCATTGATATGTTTTCACATCAAATCGCAACAGCCATAAGAGTTTTAAGTATTGATGGGGTCGCTAAAGCAAATTCTGGACACCCTGGAATGCCTCTAGGAATGGCTGATATCGCAGCCGTGCTCTGGTGTCATTTTTTAAAATTTAATCCTGAAAACCCCCACTGGTTTAATCGTGACCGATTTATTTTATCCAATGGTCATGGCTCCATGTTGCATTACGCACTTTTGCATTTATTTGGCTATTCGCTCAGTTTAAAAGATCTTCAACAATTTAGACAATTAAACTCCAAAACACCTGGGCACCCAGAACGAGGCCATACCCCTGGCATTGAAGTCACCACAGGCCCCTTGTCCCAAGGTCTTGCCAACGGCATAGGAATGGCGATGGCTGAAAAGCTTATCGCTAATACCTTTAATCAAAGTGAATTGCCAAGACTTGTCGATCATTATACTTATGTATTTTTGGGGGATGGCTGTTTAATGGAAGGTCTTTCCCATGAATCGTGTTCTTTTGCTGGCGAACACCAATTAAACAAACTTATTGCCTTCTACGACTGTAATGGAATAACCATTGATGGTCCTGCCCCAAAAAACATCAAATCTGAAACTATTCAACGATTTCATGGTTATCAATGGCATGTGATTGAAATCGATGGCCATGACCACAACGACATTTATACTGCTATTGATACGTGCCAGAAACAGTCTAAACCATCCTTAATTATATGTAACACCATCATCGGTCTTGGCTCAAAAAATGCTGGCAATGCGATTGTCCATGGTTCTCCACTAGATGCCGATGACATTGCTCAGATTAAACAAAAATTACATTGGGACACTTCTGCATTTCAGATTCCAGATGAAATCTATCATGCCATTGACCGCAAAAAGGGGCCACAAGCAGAGAATGAATGGATAAAAACCAGCCTTCTTTATTTGAAAAGCCACCCCGCTCATTATTATGACTTTATGCGCAGAATCAACGGCGACCTACCTGCACAATGGTCCCATATCAAAAACAAACTCTATGATTTAGCCGGCCAAATAAAACAGCCAATTGCAACACGTCAAGCCTCTCAATATTGTTTAGAATATTTAATCCCAAATCTCCCTGAACTCATAGGTGGATCTGCAGACCTAACACCTTCGAACAATACCAAAACCAAAGCATCCACAACGGATTGCAACTATATTCATTATGGGGTCAGAGAATTTGGCATGATGGCCATCATGAATGGTTTAAGTGCCCATCAAGGCTTTATTCCTTATGGGGGAACTTTTTTAGTATTTTCTGACTATGCACGAAGTGCCATTCGCATGAGTGCTATGATGTCACTAAAAAATATATTTGTACTGACACATGACTCCATTGGTCTAGGTGAAGACGGCCCTACCCACCAACCGATTGAACATTTGGCGATGTTACGTTACACACCACATTTAAACGTCTGGCGACCGGCGTCCCCAGTAGAAACGGCTGTGGCCTGGACTCAAGCGGTGGAGTATCAAGGAAGCTCATGCTTGATTTTATCCAGACAAAATTTAACGGCCATCACTCACAGTGATGAACAACAGCAACACATCCAAAAAGGTGCTTATATTCTTTATGAAACTCACAGCGATCCTGCTATCATTCTGATAGCTACAGGTTCTGAAGTTGGCTTGGCGCTTGAAGCAGCAAAACAATTACAAGAGTCAAACATTAAAGTACGTGTCGTCTCCATGCCTTGCCCCGAAGTCTTTTTAAAACAAACCGAGGAATATCAACAAACGGTTTTACCCGATCACAGTCGTTGTCGTGTAGCTATCGAGGCGGCAAGTAAAGCCTATTGGTATCAATTTGTAGGTCTAGACGGCGCTATTATCGGTTTATCTGAATTTGGCATGTCAGCACCAGAAGCCCAAATTAAACTGGCCGTAGGCATGGATATCCAAAGCATCTTAACTACTTGTCAACAATTATTAAGCCAACACGGGTTTATGCCCTTCAACCAATTATGTTTTGAGGTACAGGAGAATTTAAATGACGATTCGAGTTGCAATTAACGGTTATGGCCGAATTGGGCGCTGTGTCCTTCGTTCTATTTTCGAGTATGAACGCCACAATGACTTTCAAGTCGTTGTTATCAATGATACTGCAGGCATTAGATCCACTGCCCATTTTACGCAATATGACTCGACCCATGGACGCTTTAACGGAAAGGTCAATATTGACCACAATACCCTTATCATTAATGATCAACGCATTGATGTTAAAAGTGAACGTATTCCTGAGAATTTACCCTGGAACGACTATGATATTGACATTTTGTTAGAATGTTCAGGTCATTTTACTCAAAAAAAAGAAGCGATGCGCCATGTACATGCAGGGGCCAAAAAAATCCTGATTTCTGCACCCAGCCCAGACCCAGATGCAACGATTGTCTATGGCGTTAACCATTCGATACTGCGTGCCAATGATATCGTGGTCTCTAATGCATCATGCACCACCAACTGCCTAGCACCTATGATTAAACCTCTGATGTCGACAGTTGGCATTGAAAATGGCCTAGTCAATACCATTCATGCATATACCAAGGATCAATTGCTTCTTGATGGCAATCATCGAGACTTTTATCGCGCGCGAGCAGCTGCCCATTCTATCATTCCAACCAAAACCGGTGCAGCCACAGCGATTGGTTTAGTGATTCCAGAACTTGCAGGGAAACTGGATGGATTTGCTTTACGCGTTCCAGTCATGAATGTTTCTGCGGTCGATCTCACATTTACCGCAAGTCGAGACACCTCCGTTGAAGAAATCAATCATATTTTTACCCAGGCTGCTGATGGCCATATTCTCTGTGTCAATGATGTTCCATTAGTCTCATGCGACTTTAATCACCATACTGCATCTGCTATTGTCGACTTAAATCAAACCAAAGTCATCAATCGTTTGGTCAAAGTGGTCGCATGGTATGACAATGAATGGGGCTTTTCCAACCGCATGTTGGATACAGCACAGCATATGTATAATTGTTGAGGAAATAAAATGGATTGTCCTAAAATGCAAGATATTGATCTTCATCATAAACGGGTCATTATTCGTGAAGATTTAAATGTGCCTATCAAAGATGGCATGATTACCAGTGAGCAGCGCTTGGAAGCTGCAATACCGACTTTGATGTCTGCTCTGGAAGCCAATGCTGCTGTTATTGTGCTCTCTCACTTAGGGCGGCCTCAAGAAGGCATATACGACGCAAAATACTCCATGCGACCAGTGGCTGAATATTTAGCAAAAAATCTTCCCTATAAAGTTCGTTTTGAACCCAACTATCTGTCAGGCGTGGATTTAAAACCCCAAGAACTGGTGATTGCAGAAAATGTTCGATTTAATGTTGGTGAAAAAGACAATGATCCAGAGCTCTCACGCCGGTTGGCAAGCTTAGGCGATATTTTCGTGATGGATGCATTTGGTACCGCGCATCGAGCACATGCATCGACCTGTGGCATCGCCCAGTATTCACCGACTGCCGTGGCAGGCCCCTTACTCATGAAAGAACTGAATGCTTTGGAAAATGTGATGAGAGCCCCACTTCACCCTGTGGTTGCAATTGTTGGTGGTGCCAAAGTCTTATCCAAGCTCACTTTATTGCGAAAATTGGTCACACAAGTCGATGTGTTGATTGTAGGTGGTGGAATCGCCAATACATTCCTCAAAGCGCAAAATTTTGAAATCGGGAAATCATTATATGAAATGCAACTGCTTGATGAAGCTCGTTCCTTACTGGAATTTGCCAAAATCCATTCTTGCGAAATACCACTCCCTTCAGATGTCGTTGTAGGTAAATATTTTGGGGATAGTTGTCCGGCTTTTAATAAACATTTATCGAATATCGCTGATGATGATTTGATCATGGATATCGGCCCAGAAACCATTCATCGCTATATTGAAAAAATTCAGGATGCGAAAACGATTATCTGGAATGGTCCAGTAGGAGTATTTGAGTTTCCTCAATTTGCCTATGGCACCAGAGCTTTGGCGTTTTCCATTTCCAATAGCGACGCCTTTAGTGTTGCTGGGGGAGGAGATACCTTAGCGGCCATTGACCAATATGATTTAAAAGATGAACTGTCTTATATTTCTACCGGTGGCGGTGCATTTCTAGCTTATTTAGAAGGTGAAACCCTGCCTGCAGTTGCTGCCATTCAAAAACATAAAAAATAATCCCTGCTCAAGCCAGAGAAAATCTTATATTTTCTCTGGTAATAATTGGCTCTTTTGAATTTAGAGTGGGTAAAGGCTTTTCATCGGGGAAATATTGTTAGAAAATGTTGCCTACTTCAGGATAATATAAGTATCAAAAATGGACATGGAAAGCTTGTTTTCTGCAGCACTTGGCATTAGCACCCCTTGGTTTGTAAAATCGATTACATTTGATCCCAAGTTAAAACGACTGGATTTAGAGATAGATTTT
>JAKFUY010000132.1 GCA_021732495.1 Legionellales bacterium
CAATCACATTATTGCAAAAACAAAACTGAGTCAGTTATACTAACAAAAACAACCACAATTACCATGGGATCAATTTTCCGGCTCCATCACTTTAGCAACTCTGTTGCACTTCACTATTGAATCGGCGTGTTTAATATTTCCTTAAGTTTTTTTATGTACAATTTATTAGTCTTTAAAAACAGAGAAACCCGATGAAAACACTTTTAGACCCTATTAAACCAACCCATATCACTCTTTTAGAAAAAACAGGCGAATATAGAAAAGTTCCATTAGGTGACTTTGTATCTATGCTTGGTGCTAACGCTTGGAGTGAGCAATTACTTATACCAAGGGAACTTTCAGATGCCTATGATAAAGCTTCTGTAGAATCTATTGTAGGGGCAAGACCAATGACTCCTCAACTTCTGCATATGGTCAGAGAAAACACATTAGATTGTTTTGAAAAACTTTGTGCGTTTGTTGACAGAGGTTCTCATGGCTTTGGATTTGACGTAGTTGCCAGAACGACCATTCCAGCTGGTCAAATCATTTGCGCTTATGTAGGAGATGTTTTTCTTATTGAAACCAAACCAATTGCGCGTTATGCAGTAGCAATTAATGAAAGAGTAGCGATAGATGCTGAGAAAAACCGTTGTTTAGCCAGTATGTTTGCTCATTTACCTTCTGAAGATGATAGCCTTTTTGCTAATCCAGAAGATGCTAAGGATATTGCTTTTGAAAATCTAGCAGTGCTCCCTTATATATATCAGGACCCAGTTAGCAAAAAACCACAAATAATCTATTTGCTAAAAACACTGCGTGAGATCCTCCCAGGTGAAATCATGGGATGGGATTATGGTGTGGATTATTGGAATGATCTCCAAATAGAACCCCATTTGTTTACACGAACAGGAGCTATAATAGAATCTACACCGCCTTTTAAGAACGTAGCCATAATTGTTAAAATTGAATTTTTTGCGGGAACGATATCACTCCAACAATCTAGAGACATAATTCTAGATACTCATGGCAAAATAAGGATTAGAGATCCTAAGGGTGAAATTTATGCGGAAACTTCATCCGATCTTATTCGTGCTGCACTCGAACAAAACCCAGGAACAAATTCGATTACTGTAGTGGGGCAATGGGTGCAAAGCAACCATGCTACTAACTTTCTGCTATCGCAAATAATGGGTTCCCTATCGATAGGTGATGCCCAATGGAAAGCTGAAAATGAGGGCGAAACTGCCTGTTTATCAATGCCACATGACAGGATGGAATCTCTTCGACAAATTGAGAGTGCTTTTAGAGCATTTGATCATGGTCCAGATGCTTTAGAGATCAGCACAACAAATGGCGGACAAACAATATCCATTGGTCTTCATCATATGACATTGGCTAAATTACAGCAGATCCAGAAGTGTATAACCACCAAGTCTAGTCCTTTACCCAGGGCATATTTTGACGCAGCTTTATTAACACCGTGTTATGAAACAGCAGTGGTTAAAAAATTGAATCAAAGCTCTGGATTAACTTTTAGATGGGGCCATGTTGATTACAATGTTCATGCTTATGTTGAGGTCGATTCTGATGCAAAACTTGAACAATGCCAACGAATACAGCAACAATTACCATCTCAATTTTGCCGTTTTTTTGGAACTCCAAGACCAACGTTGTTTGTGCTTCATAACGTCAATGATCCATCAAATACTAGAGGAATCTTTAACGCTTTTCCATAAATAATTGCACGTAGTAAGGGGCGGCTAATCATACTCATATTGGGTAAAGCATAGCCCTCCCTGCTTTTTACACAAAAAATGTAATGAGGTTTAGACATCTTTACAAAAAACTTGTTATTATACAGTTTGATCACACTAGTCTGCACGCCATGAAACAAAAAGGTATTTTATTAATTAACTTGGGAACGCCCCAAGCCCCCACCACCAAAGCAGTTAAAAGCTATTTAAAAACCTTTTTAATGGATGAACGTGTCATTGCCATTCCTAAACTACTTCGATTTATCTTGGTCTATGGCATCATCGCACCCTTTCGCAGTCGCCGCTCTGCGCATGCCTATCAACAGATATGGACTAAAGAAGGCTCTCCTCTTGCTGTTAATACGAAAAACCTTGTCACAAAACTAAAAAATAATATCGCCCCATCGATACAAATTGAGTATGGCATGCGGTATGGTGAACCAAGCATCAAAAATGCGCTCAAATCCTTAGAAAACTGTGATGAAATAACAGTATTGCCTTTATATCCACAATACGCATCTGCAACCAGTGCCTCTTCAACCCTTGCGGTATTTGATGATTTAAAATCGAAACAAATCATTCCCGAACTGCATATCATTCGCGAATTTTACCAACACCCTGCATATCTGAAAGCATTAAGCCAAAGCATACTGCCATTTTTAAAACCGAATTTTCACTTATTATTAAGTTACCATGGCCTGCCGGAGTATCAATTAGAAAACTTAGGTTGCAAACCGGTTTGTCAATCGCCATGTCCAGACTTGATTAAGCCAGGGAAGGCCTGCTATCGACAACAATGTTTTATCACCTCAAAGCAAGTCACTGACATACTTGGACTCAAAAAAGACCAATGGAGCATTTCTTTTCAATCTCGACTCGGTAAAACCCCATGGATAAAACCCTATACCGATGAGATGTTAAATACACTGGCACAACAAGGCATTAAAAAACTTTGTATTGCTTGTCCTGCATTTGTAGCCGATTGTTTAGAAACCCTAGAAGAAATTGGGATCCAATGTAAAGAGCAATGGTTAAGTCTTGGAGGGGAAGATTTTGTGCTGGTGCCTTGTTTAAATGATCAAGACATTTGGGTTCAGGGTTTAACCGAAATCTTAACGACGGGCTAATACTGAAGCGGTCATTCGAGAAATGGCCGTAATACGTTGTTGTTCATCTCTTAATTCAATATGCCACACCTGGGTGCTACGTCCAACATGTAACGGCCTTGCCAAACCCCAAACCGTGCCTTCGCGAACTGAGCGGATATGGTTAATATTGATTTCCAAACCGACACAATAATATTCTGCAATATTGACCACAAGGTTTGCAGCGGTACTTGCGACTGTTTCCGCTAATACCACATTGGCACCACCGTGGACTATGCCAATGGGTTGCTTAACTTTTTCTGCGACGGGCATTTTAGCAATCAAATAATCGTCACCAATTTCTGTAAACTCGATATCTAAAAAATCAATCAAGGTATTTTCACCACGTTGATTGATCTCATCAATAGAATAGCTACGAAACCAGATACTCATCATTTATCCTAAAAGTCCGACCAAATTTTATCTTGAGCCTGTTGTTCAATGGGATTATCACGCAAGTGCGCTATACGCTTGTTTTTCTCAATTTCTTTAACTTGAGAAGGAGTTAATTCATGCGTGGCATCAAACTTTCTTAAAAATTTATCGTATGGGCTAACAAAAAACTTATCTATGTCGATATTATTACTCATAAGACATCCTAAACAAATTTCCAAATTTGGATATTGTTAATTATTTCACAGAATGTCATTATTTAAAAGTGCCTATTGCATTTTAGACAAGGAGATCATATGCCAGTATTAAAAAAAGCCGAACTTCATGTGCATTTAGAAGGGACTATGCGCCCGCAAATCGCCCATCTTCTTGCTACCAGAAACCACCTAAGCTATCCAAAGCACCTACTTGATCCCTCTGGTCAATTTTATATGTCGAATGATTTTTTACATTTTTTAAGTGTCTACGATGAAATTGCTGCTTTAATTCTTCATCCACGAGACTACTATGATGTTACCTATGACTATCTAAAACAAAGTGCATTACAAGGATGTATTTATACCGAGATGATGTACTCACCAGAGCATGCTGAAAAAGTCAGTGGCATTCCCTCTATTGAGCATTTAATTGCCATTGATGAAGCCATTGAGCAAGCCAAACATGATTATCAAATTATAGGCCGCATCATTATCACCGGTGTCAGACACTTTGGGGTTAAATCCTGTGAACATGTGGCCAAAGAAGCTCTTAAACAGACTGTTCCCTCAGTGGTAGGCTTTGGTTTAGGTGGTGATGAAATTCATTTTCCACCTGAGTTGTTTGCAAAAGCGTATACCATTGCTGCCGAAGGTGGCTTAAAATGCACGATTCATGCTGGAGAATTTGGCTCTGCTGCAAGTATGCAAGTCGCTATTAAAAAATGCCATGTCAAACGTATTGGACACGGTGTTGCAGCAATTCACTGTGAAAAGACCATTGCTATGCTAAAAGATTTAAATATTGCACTTGAACTGTGCCCATCGAGCAATGTTAAACTGGGCTTATATCCAAGCATTTCTGAACATCCATTTGCAAGATTTTTAGAAATAGGCATCCCTGTGAGCATTAATTCCGACGATCCACCTTTCATGAATACCCATATAGGCTTAGAGTATCAACAGGTGCAGGAAACATTTAATTATACTGACAAGCAAATCAATGACATCACTCAAATGGCAATTGAACACTCATTTGCTGATGAAAATACCAAGCGAGACTTAATAGAAACGCTTAAGGTCAATCATTAAGACATGAGTTTTTTCAATTTGAGGATGGCATTTTGTTCAAGCTGCCGAATTCGTTCGGCACTGACGCCATATTTATGAGCGAGTTGATGCAACGTCATCGTACTATCTTCATTTAACCAGCGATGCTGCAAAATATCCTGACTACGCGAGTCAAGCTGGGCAAGGGAGACGTGCAGCTGCTCATAACGCCGAGAACCATCCACTTCTCGTTGCACAAGAAGTGCCGGATCACTATCGGGCGCATGCAAATGCCTAACAATAGATGCTTGTGCCGGAGACTCTTCATCTTGCTCATCGATACTTAGCGAAGCATCAACTGCATTTAGACGTTGCTCCATTTGCATCACATCTTCAGCGGTCACGCCTAAATCTTGAGCAATGGCATCAATCTCTTCTGCATTCATCCATCCCAAGCGTTTTTTCATCGAGCGCAAGTTGAAGAATAACTTACGTTGCGCTTTGGTGGTTGCGACTTTAACAATCCGCCAATTTTGAATTACATATTCATGAATTTCTGCTTTAATCCAATGCACTGCAAAAGACACTAAACGCACACCCACACTTGGGTCAAAGCGCTTCACTGCCTTCATTAGGCCGACATTCCCTTCTTGAATGAGATCGTTTAACGCCAAACCATAGCCCAGATAGCCACGAGCAACACGAACCACATAGCGCAAATGCGCTAAAACCAACGAACGAGCGGCTTCAAGATTGCCATGCTCGTGATATTGGCGCGCAAATTCAGCCTCTTCTTCTGCCGACAACATTGGCACTTGGTTGACATACTGGATATAACCTTCTAAGCCACCTTGCGCTACTGACGGAAATAATGTTTGCATTCCTATGGACATCGGGACCTCTGTGCAAAAATAAGACTCTTCGGAGCAATTATAACAAATATTCTAAATAGGTTCAATGGCATAAAGATAGTGGCGAACAAATACCCATGCCGCGCCCCATCCTAAAGCCAAAGCCATGGCAATAATCACCAATCCTTGCACTGGGCTAATTAAACTCAGCTGGCCCATATAATCATACAAACTTGCCAACGGTTTAAAATATTGCTGCAAATAGCCAATTGATAAATCAACGGTTAGAATCGAAAATATCGCACCAAACAGCCCATACATGGCACCGGTATATAAAAACGGGCTTAAAATAAACTGACGTGTAGCACCTACCAATTTCAAAATTTGAATTTCCTCATAACGAGAATGAATAACCATTCTCAGAGTATTGGACACCAAAAATGACACACCTATAATTAAAACAACCACCAATAAAAAGGCAAAACGACTTAAAAATTGCTCGAAAGCAGCTAAACGTTCAAACCAGTTTAAATTATTCTTTGAACCTTGAAGATAAGGCGTTTGAGCAATCTTTTTATAAAAACTTTGCAAGGATTTGGCATTGAAGTCTTGTACATTGGGCTGGATTTCAATCACGTAAGGCAAAGGATTATCAAGGCCTAAGGCCATTACCGATTTTGAATCACTATTCTTTAATAATCGCTGCAAAGCCTGTTCTGGTGTCACCAATTTCACCGATTTTAAATTTTGCATCGACTGCAATCTCTGCATAATATCATCTTTAGTCTGCGCACCTACGGCACTTGGTAGATAAAAAGTAAAGAATGCCTTGCTATGCCAATCTTCAATGGCACATTTCGCCTGATGAGACAACACCCATAAAAAGGTAGGCCATGTGAGAATAAACCCTATCATGATACTGGTAATTAATGTAATCATCGGCTGTGTTCGCATCGATTTAAACGAAGATATGATGGACTGCTTTTCCATTTTCAACCATTTTTTTAAATCTAACATATACGCCCTCCTTTCAACATAATCATACGATGTCGCATGCTGGCAATTAAAGGCAAATCATGCGTGGCAATCAACACGCCAACACCGGCCTGATTGAGCTGTGAAAAAACCGCCATAATTTCTGAAGACAACTCAGGATCAAGATTCCCGGTAGGCTCATCTGCTAATAGAATCGACGGTTTATGAACCACAGCTCTGGCAATACCAACGCGTTGTTGTTCTCCACACGATAAATGCACAGGCAGTAATTTTTGTTTTGGCAACAAACCGACCATATCTAAAGCGGCCTGCACTCTTTTGGCAATAACAGATGACGCCTCACCCCTAATTACGAGAGGTAATGCCACATTGTCAAAAACAGAGGCTTGATTTAATAAATGTGGCGACTGAAAAGTAATCCCCAACTGTGAGCGATAGTGGGCGACTTGATCTCGCTTCAACATATTTAAGGGCTGACTATTGACAATAATTTCACCCGAAGAAGGCGGTTCTAACATGGCCAACAATTTCAAAAATGTACTTTTTCCGGCACCCGAGTGACCCGTTAAAAACACCATTTCATTTTTTTCCATGCAAAAATTGATTTGAGTTAATGCCTCAAACCCACCTTGATAGCGTTTTGTGACTTGATTAAATATGATCATTCTAATATTGCCCGCACAAAAGATTTTGGTTCAAAAGGACGTAAATCATCTATCCCCTCCCCGATACCAATAAAATAACATGGAATCTTAAATTCTTGAGCCATCGCAAACAAAATCCCGCCCTTGGCCGTTCCATCTAATTTCGTAACCACCAACCCTGTTAATCCCATAGCCTCATGAAACTGCTTAACCTGCAATAAGGCATTTTGACCAATACTTGCATCAAGAACCATTAACACATCATGGGGCGCACTAGCATCCAATTTCTGTAAAACACGTTTCACTTTTTGCAATTCTTGTAACAAATGACTTTGGGTATGTAAGCGCCCTGCAGTATCTGCCAATAAAACATCAATACCACGAGCCTGGGCTGATTGTAAAGCATCAAAGATAACAGCCGCACTATCAGAACCCGAAGATTGCGCAACCACCGGTATCTGCTGGCGTTGTCCCCATTCTTGCAATTGCTCAATAGCAGCTGCCCTAAAAGTATCACCAGCGGCCATCATTACTTTGCCCTGTTTTTTAAAGCGGCTTGCCAATTTAGCTAGCGTGGTTGTTTTACCCACGCCATTGACACCCACCATTAAGATAACATGGGGATGAGCATCCGTTTTTATCTGAAACGCATGACTGATAGGTTGCAAAAGTTCAACCAAATAATGCTCCAAATGCTCTTTGATACTCTGACCATCTAAAAGGCTATTTTTATTATACAGAGATTGTAAATAATCTATAATTTTTTGGGTGGTTTTAATACCAAAATCAGCGGTTAACAATACAGCTTCTAAATCTTCCCAATATTCAGGCGTAATATCACTCGCATTTTGAAAAAATTTAGCCAAACCCGACATCACATTTAAGCGAGTCTTTCTTAGGCCATTTTTTAACCTTTGCCAAGATGACTCTTGTTCGGATTCAAGGATCAATTCCTCCACGACCAATTCTGTTGTAGTATCAACAAGTGGGCTGGATGTGTCAGAAGGCTGTTTTTTCCTAAACCAATTACGCACAATAAGCTACTCAAACTCAAAAGAAATATTTTAGCACTTTTTACCCATTATTCTCAAACATCATCGCAAGGAAATTGCAGTTATGACAGGTTTTATCAAAATTATTGCAGGTCGCTATAAAGGCAGAAAAATTAAAGTGACAGAACATGCGCATTTGCGACCAACCCCTAATCGACTCAGAGAGAGCCTGTTTAATATATTGCAACATGACATTAAAGAGGCACACTGCCTTGATGGATTTGCAGGGACTGGGGCATTGGGATTAGAAGCCTTTTCACGCGGTGCGGCATCAGTTGTATTTCTGGAATCGGATACACAGGTCTTTCACCAACTACAACTGACCTTAAAAGATTTCAATAGTGATGCACTTATGAGTTATAAAGTCGATTGTCTTGATTTCTTAACCAATACTAACAAACAATTTGACATTATTTTTCTGGATCCTCCGTTTAATCAAGATCTATGGAAAACCTGTTATCAAAGGATTGTAGAACGCAACATATTGCCACTAGGAGGACTTTTATACATCGAATCACCTGCGCCAGAGCATTTGAATGAAATCGATTGGCTGTTGTTAAAAACAGGGAAAATTGGGGATGTTTATTACGCAATTTTTCAGCGGATTTCACCAAGCAAACCTTGACATTAATAGATGCAACTGATTCAATCTTAGTATCTGTTGATGCCATCAAAATATTAGGTTGTTTACATTAGGTGATAGAAAGAACAATGAATCCTTCATACAAAAACAAGTTGTTACTACTATTGTTAGCTTTTCATTTTACAGCTTGCTCAGCTCCTATGATGGCAAAAAAACCGCCTCTCAATGCACCCAGTGATGATGCAAGCATCAAACTTGCCGAAGCAGCAGTCTCTGTGAGTGATTCCATGATGCAAATGGCCAGGGTCGAAAAAGTTTTGATGCCTCCTGAAGCAGACAATATTATTAATATCCCCAACACTTATAATTTACAAACCCGAGCCCGTATAGACTGGGATGGTCCTATCGAAGATTTGGTTGAACGTATTGCCCATGCTGCTCATTATAGAATTCGAGTGCTGGGAAAATCTCCTCCATTACCTATTTTGATTAATCTAAACTCTAAAGATCAGAGTCTTGCCGAAATTCTAAGAGATATTGATTACCAAGCAGGAAACAAGGCCACGATTCATGTTTACCCAACCAATCAAGTGATTGAACTAAGATATGCAAAATTCTATAGCTAAACTCACACTTGTCATCTTTATATTGCTTCAAGGGTGCGCCTCGTCTTCATCGACACAATATGCGCAAGTCACCTATGTTGAAAACTTACAACAAATTCTTGCGATGAGTGACAATAAAAACAAAAAAAAGAAAATGACCAAAGGCCCGAATAAAATTCGTGAAGCAGCCCTTAAGGAAACCGCCTTAAGTCTCGGCGCTCAGGCTGGTTTAGCATCAAGAGCCAAAACTATCGATGATCAGTTGGTACGTCATACGCGACTTCTCGATCATATTTATGACTTTAATGCTCTGGTTTTAGAGCATAATGTGTTGCCCCCGGTGCTGCTTGAAGGCCGCAATACTTTAAACCTCGCCGATCTCCAATCGATTCGAATATCCAATAGAACTTTTAGAGTTTATAAACAAGCACACTTTATCACAACAGCACCGAATTGGCGTCAGTATTTATGGATGGACTATCAATCTCCAGAACTCCCGCATCCTAGTCTACTACCTACGAATAAAGCTGAGAAAGTAATATGGCAACACTATGCAGCTAAGGGTTGGGAACAAGGTATGGAGCAAGGCAGTATTATTTTAGAAGAGAGCATTGCAAGGCTCAAACAAGACTTTAATGGCATGATTTTATACCGCAAGCTATTGGCGATGAATATGGTATCACCACCATTTGTATCTAACACTGATCTGGGTGTAACTGGTGATGGTGAAGAAATTCATATTGACGATAGAGTGCTTAGAATCACTGCATTACCAGCATTGAATACCAATGCCAGTGAATGGCATGCTGCGGTTGAAAAAGACGAAGAGGCCTTATCTAAATTCAGAAAACTTGAACAGAAAGTCAATGCAGCAAAAATTACAATTTCAAGCAATACCTGGCAACCTATTAACAGCTCGGTGAAAGTCTATGACCCCCTTAATTCAAATTCCTGATGAACCGCCCCGGTTTACACCTCATAACATGGATATGATGTTAGAGTTTGCTACCGGTATGCAAGCTTCCGATATTACGGTTCAATCGAACTCACCAATTATGGCTGAAGTGTATGGACGCTTGATACGTATCACATCCAGACAATTATCTAACTCCGAAGTCAGTGAGATGATAAACTCCATTTATGGCCCCAATGGCACCACGCAGTTATTATCTGGAAAAGATATTGATACTCATTATGAGTTTAGACCCACCCGTGGTGAGCGTTTTCGATTTCGTGTCAATGCCACCTCCTGCTTGGTAGATGGCCATGATGCGATACAAATCACTTTACGAACCATTCCTACAACACCCCCAACATTAGCATCGATGAATCTACCACAACCCATATTAGATGCCATTGCACCGCAAGAAGGCATTATATATGTGACAGGGGCGACAGGTTCAGGTAAAACGACACTACTGGCTTCAATTATTCGTGAATTAATTGAACATGAAGATTCCAATCGAAAAGTATTGACCTATGAATCACCGATTGAGTTTGTGTTTGATGAAATCAAAACCCCCTCAGCTATTGTCAGTCAATCTGAGATACCTAGACATATTCCCAGTTTTGCCGATGGCGTGAGAAACGCGCTACGACGTAAACCTCGTTTGATCATGGTTGGTGAGTGCAGAGACAATGACACTATCTCAGCAGCCTTAGAAGCAGCATTAACCGGCCATCCCGTCTATACAACGCTACATACATCCGGCGTTTCTGAAACCATGCGACGTCTGGTCACCTCTTTTGATAAGACAGAACGCCTAGGAAGAACCATTGATATTTTAGAAACGATTCGTCTTTGCATATGGCAAAAGCTTGTCCCGACCGTCGATGATAAACGCATTGCTTTACGCGAATACCTGGTGTTTGATGAAAAAATAAGAGATATCTTACTCGACACTGATCCAGATGAGATCACCTCATCAACACGAAAACTGGTGCGTGAATATGGCCAACCGATGTATAGCGATGCACGGGAAAAGTTTGAACAAGGTCTTATTTCGGAAAGAACCTTCAAAATCATTACAGCAGGCTATAAAGAAACATAGCAATTTATCTATCAAAAAAGCTAGCATTTAGCGACATTGGCGGCACCAGAATATTTCGGATTTTCTCATTAAAAAAACAAACACAAAATGTCATCTGAGAATACAGTGACCCAAGAACCTAACGCTCTGGAAGCTAAACATCCCTCTAACGAGAATGCCTATATTAACTCATCATAAAAAAGTGAAGTGTTAATGGCCATTAACAATAATCATTCAGGCTAAAACACAAACTCACTAGCCGCTATGCCGACAGAAATGATCCTGGCACCAAATTCTTGTGAACTTAGGGACCACCTTCAACTGCACCATCTTTATCATCCCCTTCCTTTTTAACTGCTTTTCTAAGTTCTTTAGCCTTGCTACCCACCTCGCCGGCACCTTCGCTAATGCCTTTCGTTGCCGTTTTACCTGCTTCGGTAATAGCATTTTTGGTTTCATTAATCCATTCATTTGTTTCCTGACCATAACTCTCATTCTGGCCACCTATCCATCTCATCAGTTTATCAGGCACGTTATGGATTAATGAAAATGCTTTTTGGGTCAATGTGACATAAACGGATATAAACGTCACAATGTAAAACATTGAGCCTAATATACTAGCGTAAGGGTATTGCTGCCAATCAAGTCCACCATATCCAGCTGAAGCAGCAGGTTTACACGGATCATCTGATGTATCGGCACCCGGAAGATTAGCAATATCATTGAATTGATTCGCCAGTTGACAGCCAACAGTTTTATCATTTTCGTTCTTGACTAGCAAATACCCAGCAGCCTCCTTAAATGTTGCCGTTAAAATCCAGACACTGATGGTGGACATCAAAATAGCAGATACAAAACCTATTACCATCAAAGATGGACGCAAAAAAACATTCATCAGAATCATAATTCCTGTTTCACCTTTACCAATCAACCCTTCCCCTTCAGGTGAGGTAATAATTAAAGCTACCAGGGGTGCTGCAATCATAGATTCAATGACTGAAAAAAACCAGCCAATCACTCCAAATAGAAAAATCATATAAGGGACCAAGGGAACATAATAAGCAGTTGTAATACCGACGGATATGAAATAGGCCATCCATGTTGTAATAACGGGCAAGCCAATCGTCAGGATCATACCGATAGCCACTGCAACCGAAGCCCAATATGGAAGAGGCATCGCTGTCAAAAAACCGATTGCTGCCAAACCAAAATAGCACTCTATACTTTTTTGAATAAAGTAAGCTCCCATATTTGCCAATTTGACAACTGGATTTAACGTCGTTGTTGTCAATGTCTTCATACCGCTTTGTATCATAGGAAAAAGAAATAGCTTCATTGGAGCAATAATAACCAAATCAATGACTGCATTCATAACAGTAGCCACCAATACATTTAGTAAAGATGTGACTAAATTAAGAAGCGATATTAAGATATTTCCAAAGCCGCAAGGAATGTTCCACCAACTACAATCTTGGTTATGAATAGTCAGATTGGCGCCTCTAAAAGTAAATCCTGGTGGTGTAAATGTAATATCTGAAGGATCTGATGTAGAGGCTCCTGCGATATTTAAAAATGCACTATTACCAATAAAACCATAGACGGTAGAAGAGCAAGGTATATCGTTAAATTTACCTTCTGGCAAGATATACATTTTTCCACTGTTAGGATCAAAATACCCGTTATTAAATAGTAATGGTACTGTACAACTATTATTATTTGAATCAAAGTCAGGAACAGCTGATCCAGAAATCAGCCTTTGCAAGTTAACTAGGGCTTTCTTACCCTCCAGGCTACCCGATTGAGATGGAGATAATATCCAACAAATTGATCCTTTTGGGGTTGGCTGTGGTTTGTCACAATCTATCTCCGTGAGGAATTTTGTGTCAGTACTGTCCGTAGACTTATCCAAATGAGCATCGATATCATGTATCATTCCGGCACCCTCAGGTAAACTCAACACATTGGAATTACTTAAATTAATTAGCTTAAAAAAATATGCGCCAGCATACATCCATCC
>JAKFUY010000152.1 GCA_021732495.1 Legionellales bacterium
GTCATGTACCCATTGCCATTTTTGCGCAATTGATTGATGATAGTATTATCGAGTTGAATGCACGTGTCTTCAATTCCGTAGGTACAAAAAAAATCTCATTTCATCAAAGAACCTCTGCAGATTCTGCGATGGAAATTGCCCGAACTTGTGCCCAAGAGTTGCTAGACAAAGGTGCCGAAGAATTGATTAAATCACTATGATCCATCCGCTAAATGGTCTTAAAATATTAAATACCCGCCCTTTATTTGCTGGCGGGCATCAACAATTAAGTAACAAAATATCTGCTTTAGGTGGCAAGGTAATATCTCTACCCTTACAAGACATCCAGGGCATTCCTACAGAGCAATGGTTAAGCAAACTACCACCATTGTCTGAAATTGATAAAATTATCTTTGTCAGTCGCCCTGCCGCACATTTTTTTTTCCAAGCCATTGATGTATCAGTCTGGCCCGCGCATATTCAAACTATCGCTATAGGCAGCGCAACCGCCCAAGCCATTAAAGATTTTAATATTCCTGTAAGCTATTTCTGCGCCGATGCAAGTAGTGAAGCGCTAATTCAAAGTGGTTGTTTTCAAAATATAACCAAGCATCATATGGTTTTGGTCAAAGGCCCCCATGGGCGTACCCTGCTTGGAGATTACCTTAAAAAAAAATATACATCGGTCATTGAGCTCAATGTTTATCAAAGCATACCTATTGAGTACGCAAAAGATAAATTGGACTTTCTGTGGGAACATGATGCCGTCGATATCATCCTTATTTCTAGCGAACAAGCCTTGAATCATTTGTTAGAATGCTTTCCACAGATAGGAATTGATTGGTTACAACAAAAAGCATTACTCGTATTTAGCGAAAGGATCAAAAAAAGTGCTGAAAAAAAACTTGTATGTCCGATTATTTTAACCTCCCATCACCGCATTATCGATACTCTTTATCAATTACAGGGGCTTAAGTATGAATCCTAAAGAACTACAATCCGACAAGCCACATCGAAAAATCCATGGCGGGTTGATATTCATTTCACTGATCAATTTATTGGGCTTTGGCTATCTCGCTTATGCGACCTTTCAGCAGAAGCACGCTCTTGAAATAGTGTCAAAGCTTCAAACACAAAATATCGATAAAAACGATGAACATCTTGCCATCATACGTGAGTCGCAACTCAAACTATCCAAGGATTTGTTAGCATTACAACAAAAAGTTGCCTCATCACCAGGCCCGAAAGCCAGACTAGAGCATATGAAATGGCTGATTCAACAAGCAAGCTGGCAGCTCAATGTAATGAACCAACCACAATCTGCCCAACAATTATTGCTAATTGCAAAACGCATCAGTAATAAACAACATTGGATAAATATAGAAGCAGCCATTGATAATGATTTAAGCGCATTAAATAATATCCACATCACGGAAAGCACTATACTCATTGCGCAAATTAATCAACTTAGACAAACCATCACCTCTTTGCACCCTTTAGAGAACTTGGTTAAAACCAAACCAAAAGCTTCAGCATCGCTCCCCGATTACTTAAATGCATTGAAGCCTTTCGTCTACATTGAACATCTTCCAAACAAAGAAACAACGATTGTGCCGCCTTCCGAACAATATATAAACCTGCAAAATATTCAGTTGCTACTGCCGCAAATCCAATATGCAGCCTTGACCCATCAACAAAACCTGTATCTTCAATTGGTGGAGCAATTGGGGCAACTGGCATCGGTATTCAAACAACCCGACATTGAGCAAGCCATCAATACATTGAAACAAAATCAATTTCAATTAGAAGAACCGATACATTTTCAAAGTATTTCACTGGTGCATCAACAATTGAGACAAGAGAGCCATAATGATTAAACACTTGTTCATTATTATCGTCATTATATTAAGTGCCGTGTCAGTAGGTGTTTGGTTTACCGGAGATCCTGGCTACATTCTTATTATTTTCCACCAATGGCAAATTCAAACCACCCTTGTGGTTACTCTAGTTTTTATTTTAGTATTGTCGCTGTTCCTAAAATTTGGTATTCAGATCATCCAAACCATCTTAGGACTTCCGAATCTATGCATTCGCGGCTGGGAGAAATGGCAACAGCTGCGTCAACAAAAACATATGACTAGGGGACTCGAAGCCTATTTCCAAGGTCAATGGCAGGATAGTTTGTCACAACTGACACATACAAAGCAAAATCCATGGAATGTCGATTTGCTGGCTGCCCAGGCCGCTCAACAGCAAGGCGCCTTGAATACACGTGATCAATTCATATTAACAGCTCTAACCAATGCACCCCAAGCCAAGGAAAGTATCTTGTTGTTTCAAGCCCAATTACAGATCGATGAAAAACAATATGAACAAGCTCAAGCGACCCTCAACCAGCTACCCAAACATTCAGCACAATACTTATGGCTTCAATTAGAACTGTATCACCAATTTAATGGTAATGAACAAGCGCTACAATTATTAAAAGACAAACGCAGTGTATTGCAATCTAACCCCCAGTATCACGGTTTTTATCAGTTATTCCTAAAGAATGCGATCTCTATTTATCTAGGGCTCGACGCTATTGATAAGGCCATCGATGCCTATAAAAATGCACCTAAAGCATTACAATGTGATCCGACTATTTTGTCTTTATTAACCCCTGCTTTGAATTATTATCCTAGAGAACAAAAAAGGTTAGTAAAACAAATTAAAAAGCAATTAAATGAGAAATTTCCAGAATCATTGATATTGATTTTAAATCAACTCAGTGGCCAAAACGAGTGGATAGCACTTTTAGAAAAACAAGCTAAAATACATCCCCAAAATCATATATTATTTTATATGCTTGGAAAAATGAAGGCTCAACAAAAAATTTGGGGAAGTGCTATTATCGATTTACAGCGCAGTATTGAATTACAACCAACGCATGAAGCTTACACAGAACTAGCGAAACTCTACCTAGAACTGCATCAAACTTCAAACGCTTTGGTCACCATGGAAAAAGCTTTAGAGATCAAAACTACAAACCAAACTCAGCACGCTTTACTTCGATCTGCTGTTTAGAAGCGGTGTCAACTTGTTGTATAAATAGACTTAATTGAGTTAAAAGAAATGGAGAGTTGTCAGAAAACCGGGCACCTCTATCTAGCAAAGGAGGTGAAAGTCTCGGAGTAGCCCTACCTTTTAGATAAATTACATACGGTGCCACATCACATAAATCCGCCCAACTGAGGGATTCAAGTGACTCATTTTTTATAGTTTTTGTCAGTTCTGAAATAATCGACACCCAAAAAAAAGGCTTCAGTTCAGTGGGTAAATTGCCTTTTAGCCAACCCAAATAGTAATCTTTTTCTGACTGTAGGGAAGAGCTGTTCATTAACTGAATTGTCTGATAACCCACATTCCAATTATGATTGAGAATCTTAAGAAGATAATGAGCAGGAAGATTTTTTTGTTCGTCTTTGACGCAGTTATTAACTTTTTTCAATGGTTGAACTGGATTTTGTGTAAAGGCTTGAGACCATTTTGCATAGGCATCGCAAGCTGCTTGAACATTAAAAGAAGCAGATGGTGGAATGACATTTAAACTCAACATATTTTGTTCTTTATAACCTAACGCTCCAATTTCAATTGATGCCTTGTTCACCAGGTGAAGACCTTTCACTGAATCAATCATCACTCCAAAAATATCTGCATCAGATAACCAGTAAGCAAGTTGGAGAGGTGTACAAAAAAATTGACGACCACTTTTATCAGTCACGGGGGCTTTTTGTAAAATTAATTGAGGATGAACTGATATCAGCTCTCTTACTTTGGTGTTATTGCTGCATAAAACGGCCTCTAGTAGTTTAATAGTCATAAAACTTTCAAGAGTCTTATCTAAAATAGGTTGGAGAGAAGCACTAAATAATTTAGACACTCCCACAAACTTAAGAATGTCGTCTAGCACTAAAAACTTTGCTACTTCACTCAATAATGCATTAGGCAGTTGGACTAAAATTGAACTACTAACCTCAGCTGAAGTTCGTTTAGTGGCACTCATCAATAACTCCTACAAATAAAAAATTAGTTTAAAATAATGATATAAAAGAATATCAACTCTTAGGAATAGATACTTCAGCTGTTTCTGGGGCAGTATTCCAAGAACTTAATTTTAAAGCAAATATACCAAACAGCAATCCCCAAAACGCAGATCCAATATTCATAATCGACATGCCAGAGGCGGTTACCAATAAGGTGATAATGGCCGCTTCTCTATCTTTTTCATGATAAAGCGCTGCACTTAAACTAGAACCGATAGTATTAAATAAGGCAAGTCCTGCAATGGTCATCACTACATTTTTGGGAAAGGTGAGAAACAATGTCACCATGGTAGCCCCCATTGCACCAATAAATAACCAACACATTCCAGCTATCAAACAAGACTTATAGCGGGATTTAGGATCAGAATCGGACTCTTTACCTGTACAAATGGCCGCTGTGATTGCCGCTAAACTGATGGAGAAGCAACCAAAAGGAGCAAACACCAAGTTCGATAGCCCTGTCAAACTAATCACTTTAGAAATCGGTGGTTGATATCCTGCTGCAGTAATCACACCAAAACCCGTCATATTTTGTGATGTCATGGTGACCACAAAAAGAGGGATGCCCACACTGATGAGCGTTTCAAAGTGAAAATCCGGTTTTGTAAATATCGGTGTTGCGAAGTTCCAAGAAAAATGATGAATTTGCAGCAAACCTTGAGATGCCGCATCGGCTATTCCGACCGCCAAAACCAACATAATCACATACCGAGGATAAAATCGCTTACCCAATAAATACACCAACAACATCAAGCCTACCAACTGCATGTCTTGTTGAAATGATTGAAAAACATCAAGTCCAAAGCGCAGCAAAATACCGGCTAGCATTGCAGAGGTGATGGTACGAGGCACAATGCGCATCATGCGTTCAAAAAGACCTGAAAACCCAACCATGGTCGTTAAAAAAGAAGCAAATATAAAAGCACCTATCGCTCTTGGCATCGTCACTCCAGCCAAACTGGTGGCTAAAAGCGCTGCTCCCGGGGTTGACCAGCCGGTTAGAATTGGCATTTTGTAATACCATGAGAAGCCAATAGATGTAATGCCTAAGCTCATCCCCAAAGCAAATAACCAAGAGCTCATTTCCAGAGGATTAGCACCCGCTTGATGCGCGGCCTGGAAAACAATTAAAATAGAGCTGGTAAAACCAACAAGAACAGCTACAAAACCAGAGACAAGATGTGATAATTGAAAAAAAGGCTTCTTCATAAAAAAGTTAAAAAGTATATTGTGCTACCATTTTAACATAATTTTCATACCTATTCTCAGAAATGTGTCCTTTTTTTACCGCATCCACAATGGCACAATATCCTGCAGACTGATGATTACAATCTCTAAACTTACATTGTCCTATAAAAGGCCGGAATTCTTTAAAGCCCCATAATAAGTCTTGTCGAGATATCTGACTCAAACCAAATGATCGGATACCCGGTGAATCAATAATCGCTCCTGAAAACGGTAGGTGAAAATAATGCGCATTCGAAGTGGTATGTTGGCCAAACTCATGAATAGCAGACAACGGGGAAGTGGCGATATCTTGCGCCTTATTGGGAATAACCAATTGAATCAATGTTGATTTACCCACACCTGATTGCCCGGTAAATATACTAATCTCATTTTTTAATAAGGCTTGAAGCGCTACAAGATTGGGATCTTGGGATTGATTCAAAACAAATGCGTGACACAAGTTCTGATATTGCATTGCAAAATCATCTCTTAACTGCAAAGTATCCAAATCAACCTTATTAAAGACAATACTGACTTTAACTTGCATTAATTCAGCTGCGACTAAGTAACTGTCAATCAACAAACGTGATGGTTCTGGTTTGGTGGCAATCACTACAATCATTTGCGTAATATTGGCAGCCATCATTTTCACATGCCGATAGCAATCAGGCCGGCTTAAAACATTTTTCCTGGGTAATACCGACTCAACCACACCCGAACAGAGGTCAATTGCCTTCCAATAAACATGATCGCCGACCACTAAAGACCCAATATCTGGACGAATGACACATGACATCTGTTGACCATTTTGTAAGGACTCAATCAATGCATGACGCTTACTGCGAGTAATTACTAATCCTTCCATTAATTCTGTATCTTGAATGGTAGAAAAGGACTGCTGCTTACGAGCAATACGCGTTTTTTGCTGAATCGTTAGTTTTTTTTTACTCATGAAAGGTCCAGAGGAATACCTAAAAAATATTTTCCCATGATTTTAGTTTGTTCTGCAATCTAAATCATCTATACTGCTTTAAAACACTATAAACTCAAGCCTAAGATGAAAATCTACCTGGTCGGTGGTGCTGTTCGAGATACAATTTTACAACTACCTGTTGTCGAGCGCGATTGGGTGGTGGTAGGGTCGACTCCCCAGGAACTCATCAAACTGGGCTATCAACAAGTGGGTAGTCATTTTCCTGTTTTTTTACATCCAAAAACCCATGAAGAGTATGCACTTGCTCGAACCGAACGTAAAGATGGACACGGCTATCAGGGATTTTCTTGTCATTTTTCACCGGATATTCGCCTAGAAGAAGACTTGCTCAGACGGGATTTGACCATTAACGCCATTGCTATCGATGACCAAGAGCAATTGATTGATCCCTATCATGGTCAAACTGATTTAAAACTGAAGCTGCTCCGACATGTTTCTCCCGCATTTATTGAAGATCCCTTAAGAGTTCTAAGGGTCGCACGCTTTCATGCTAAGTTTTATCATTTGGGTTTTGAGATTGCCCCTGAAACCTTAACACTCATGCAAACAATTGTGGCCTCTAACGAACTTGCATATTTATCAGTCGAACGCATATGGGCCGAATGGACCAAGGCTTTGGCCACACCCAATCCATCTATTTTTATCAAAACCTTAAAAGCCTGCGGCGCATTGGATAAAATTGCACCAGAGCTTAATAATACCCCAATCATTTCCAAAACCAAAACCCCCTATCACGGCTTTGTACTCCTATGTCAAAATTTAAGTATTGCTCAATATCTGGCTTTCACACAAAGGCTTAAAACACCCAAATTTCTGCAAGATTTGGGTGTTAAATATTTAAAGTTTAAAGTATTTCTACAAGAACATCCCTTGCAATCACCACAGATACTTTTAGAATTGTTTAAGAATATGGACGCCTTTCGTCAACATCCCATTTTTTTAGAATGTCTAGATTGTGCAATTGAAAGCCATATAATTCAAAAAAATACCGCCAAACGCTGGAAAAAAATGATCTTAGAGTGTCAACAACTGAAGTTACCAGAAAGCCTACAGGGTACAACAGATATCGCCAGTATTCATCAATATTTTGATAAAGAGCGTATCAATATTATAAGCAAACACTAGACCTGCAAATGCATTTCATAACACACTCGCAGGACTGTTATTAAGCAACCAATTCCCAAAGCTGATATCCCACCAGTGTTGACACAGCTAACACGCCTGAGATTTCTAAAAATGTAATAATGAAATCGGATACACGATGTTCTTCAGGTTTAGGCTGAGCTTGTTCAATATTGGCGCCATCTAAGGTAAACAAAGGTCTTTCTTCATAAAAAGCATTCCACCAGCCTTCGCTCCAATATTGCCCTTCTATAGAGTCGCTGGAGTAAGGGCTATCCTCTTCAGAGAACTGAGCCAAACCACAGGCATAACCCTCTACATAACAATCTTCATAATCTGGATTTTCAATCTGCATTTTTAATCGTAAATCAGCCAAAATATTTTCATTCATGATAGCGTCCTTTATTTATCATCGTACTGCAAAAGATTTACTTTCTTGGTAACTCTTATTCTATCTAAAAAATGACGGCTATAGAAAAAATTTACACTTTTTTCACAATTTCATTACCTATTGATTTATTTGTTACTGATATTACTAGATGTGGTAAAAAGATTAAGGTGCTAGTCGACAGGTGTTCCATTCTTGTCCATTTTTCTTATATAGGATTCGGTCATGAAGACGCTGGGTACGTCCTTGCCAAAACTCTATCTGGATCGCATCCACAGCAAAACCACCCCAGTATTCTGGTCGTATAATTGGTTTTTGTGAGTATTTATGGGATGAAAGTTGAAATAACTCCTCCAGTTTCTCTCGAGAAGCCACCTTATGGCTTTGAGGAGATGCAATAGCAGCACACTGACTTTCGAAGGGACGAGCCAGGAAATACTGTTCGGAGATATTATCAGGCGTTTTATAGGCTTTTCCACGTACCCGAATTTGACGATTTAATTCTGGCCAATGAAAATTTAAAGCCACATGCGGATTTAATAAAATTTGTGTGGATTTATGGCTCAAATAGTTAGTGAAAAAAACAAACTTTTCTTGCCAAATTTCTTTAAGCAAAACCACTCGAGAATCAGGAAACCCTTTTTCATCGACTGACGACAACACCATAGCTGTAGGCTCTAATGGCTTGATGGCCAAATATTCACTGAACCAACGCTCAAACTGATCGAATGGATCAACGTCCACTTCATTTTCTAGCAATGGTTTAGACTCATATTCTCGGCGAATATGAGTCAGATCAACCGTCCTTTTATTCATTTCCAACCAGTCACTTCTGCGACTGCATTGCCAAGTTCGGCTGGTGATCGAACCGTTCTTACTCCCACGGCCTCTAGAGCCTTGAATTTATCAGCAGCTGTACCTTTACCGCCAGCTATAATTGCGCCAGCATGTCCCATACGTTTGCCTTCAGGCGCTGTCACACCAGCAATATAAGAAACCACAGGCTTTGTAACATTGGATTTAATAAATTCAGCCGCCTCTTCTTCTGCAGTACCACCAATCTCACCTACCATAATAATGGCTTCAGTTTGGGGGTCCTGTTCAAACAAGGCCAAGATATCAATAAAGTTACTTCCAGGAATCGGATCGCCACCAATACCTACACACGAGCTTTGACCAAAACCTTTATCTGTGGTCTGTTTCACCGCTTCATAAGTTAAAGTACCTGAACGCGATACAATACCTACTTTACCAGGCAAATGAATAAAACCAGGCATAATACCCATTTTACATTCACCAGGGGTAATCACACCAGGGCAGTTAGGACCAATTAAGCGGCTATAGGTATGTTGAGACAAATAGTGCTTCACTTCTAACATATCCAATACTGGAACACCTTCAGTAATGCACACAATCAAGGGAATTCCGGCTTCAGCTGCTTCTAAAATAGAGTCCTTGCAAAAAGGCGCAGGAACATAAATCATGGTCGCATCTGCACCTGTTTCTTGCACGGCTTGTTTGACCGTATTAAACACTGGTAAACCCAAATGTGTTTGACCACCTTTACCGGGTGTGACACCACCTACCAATTTGGTACCATACGCTAAGGCACCTTCACTGTGAAACGTACCTTGTTTACCAGTAAATCCCTGGCAAATCACTTTGGTTGCTTTATTAACTAAAATACTCATCGATCACCCCTTTAATGCAGCAACAATTTTCTGCGCAGCATCATCTAAACTATTTGCGGCGATGACATTGACATTGCTTTGATTTAATAATTTTGCACCCGCTTGTGCGTTAGTGCCCTCTAAACGAACCACCACTGGAATATTCAATTGAATTTCATCTACAGCAGCAATAATACCCTCTGCAATCAAGTCACAGCGGACAATACCACCAAAGATATTAATTAATATACCTTGAACGTGTTCATCGGCACGAATAATTTTTAATGCTTCTGTAACCCGTTCTTTCGTAGCGCCGCCACCGACATCTAAAAAGTTAGCCGGTTTACCACCGTATAATTGAATCACATCCATTGTGGCCATCGCAAGGCCAGCACCATTAACCATACAGCCAATGTTGCCCTCTAAAGGAATATAGTTCAGCTCCCAGTCATGCGCTCGATTGACACGCTCATCTTCCTGAGTCGGATCACGAAGTACTTTTAAATCCGAATGACGATACAAGGCATTATCATCGATATTGATTTTCCCATCCAAACAGACCAAATGGCCTTTTTTAGTAACCACCAATGGATTAACTTCAAGTAGGCTTAAGTCAGATTCGACAAAAAGCCGACCTAAATTGATCATGATATTGGTGAATTCAGCAATTTGCTCAATGGTTAGACCTAATTTAAAACCCACTTCTCTTGCTTGAAAAGGCATAACCCCTAACATGGGATCAACTTCAACTTTTAGAATTTTTTCAGGTGTCTCTTCAGCAATTTTTTCAATTTCAACACCGCCTTCGGTAGAGGCCATAAACACAACCTTACCACAGGCTCTATCCACCACAGCACCTAAATACAACTCACGATCGATATCACAGGTTTGCTCAACAAGAATACAATTGACGGGCTGTCCTTTGGCATCTGTTTGATAGGTTACAAGATTCGTATTAAGTAGTTTTTGACAAAAATCTTTCAACTCGTCTGTAGAATGTAGAACTTTAACGCCACCTGCTTTACCTCGGCCACCCGCATGAACTTGTGCTTTAGCAACCCAAGGTGCAGGGCCTATGGTATTGGCAACATTGATAGCATCATCTGGATTATAAGCCACATCCCCTTTTGGTACAGGCAAGCCATATTTTCTAAATAAAGCCTTCGCTTGGAATTCATGCAAATTCATAAAAAATTTTTCCTCTATTATAAATCGAGTAGTAAACGAGAAGGATCTTCTAAAATATCCTTCACCGATACTAGAAATTGAACCGATTCACGTCCATCAATTAAACGATGATCATAAGACATAGCCAAATACATCATAGGACGAATGACAACTTGACCATTTTCGGCCACTGGCCTGTCCATAATCTTGTGCATACCCAAAATAGCTGTTTGAGGTGGATTGATAATCGGTGTCGATAACATCGAACCAAAAACACCACCATTGGTAATGGTGAAAGTACCGCCCTGCATTTCTTCCATGGTCAATTTACCATTTCGAGCACGGGTTGCACAATCTTGAATACTTAATTCTATTTCAGCTAAAGACATCTCATCGGCATTACGTAAAACTGGAACGACTAAACCACGTTCTGTGGATACAGCAATACCAATATCAAAAAAACCATGATAAACAATATCATTGCCATCGACAGAGGCATTGACTGTAGGGAATTGTTTCAAAGCATGAATCACAGCCTTAGTGAAAAACGACATATAACCCAGTTTAACGCCGTGTTTTTTTACAAAAGCTTCTTGGTATTGTTGCCGTAACTGCGCTATAGCATGAAGATTCACCTCATTAAAAGTGGTCAACATTGCTGTTTCACTTTTAGCTTGAACGAGACGCTCAGCGATTTTAGCACGCAAACGCGTCATAGGAACCCGTTTTTCTTCACGTGCTCCAGTAGTGGCAGCAGGCTGTACCAGCAATTGACGGGCATCTGCAGCAGTGACCCGCCCTTCTTTACTCACCGATTGCAACTGATCTGAAGTCAGTTGATGTTCGGCAGCAATGCGACGAACTGCTGGACCTTGAGCATGCATGGCATTTACTGCCACCTTCTCTTCAGCCACGGCTGGAGTCACGGCACCCTCTTCGATTTTTGCCAGCAACTCTCCAGATTTAACCACCGTGCCCATGGTCACATATTGTTCCGTCAATATACCATCTGCAGGTGCTGGAACTTCCAACACAACTTTGTCTGTTTCAAGATCTAATAGATTTTCATCACGTTTGACTTGATCCCCGACTTTTTTATGCCATGTGGCTACAGTTGCGTCAGCAACAGATTCAGGTAATCCTGGTACTTTCACTTCAATAGACATAATCAGCCCTTATTTATTTTTAAAATTAATTATTCTTTAATTGAAAACACATCGTCAATAAAAGCTTTGAGTTCCTCAACATGTAAAGCGTGGCTTCCAACTGCAGGTGCGGCAGCAGATGGCCTTCCAGCATATCTAAGAGCTTGCGTGTTTTGCAGACAAGCCAGAATATTGTGTTGTATCGTAAACCATGCCCCTTGATTTTGGGGTTCTTCTTGACACCAAATCATCTGTTTTGCATTGGCATATGTATTTAATATGGCCATCAACTCTTCTTTTGGAAACGGATAGAGTTGCTCGATTCTTATAATTGCGACATCTGTAATTTTTCTATCTTCTCTGGCTTGCAAGAGATCATAATACACCTTACCACAACATAAAACGATTTTTTTAACTAGTTTGGTATTTAATGATTGCACTTCGGGTATCACGTTACAAAAATGCCCGTTCACCATCTCATCCATTGTCGAGGTGGCAATACGATGACGAAGTAAACTTTTTGGAGTTAGAACGATTAATGGCTTGCGATAGGGGCGCAACATTTGCCGACGTAATAAATGGAAAATCTGTGCCGGTGTCGTTGGCACGCATACCTGAATATTATGCTGTGCGCTAAGTTGCATAAAACGTTCGAGCCTAGCAGAGGAATGTTCTGGTCCTTGGCCTTCATAGCCATGGGGTAAAAACATCACCAAACCACATAGGCGTCCCCATTTTTGCTCACCCGAGCTAATGAATTGATCAATAACGACTTGTGCGCCATTGACGAAATCACCAAACTGCGCCTCCCAAATCACCAAGGCTTCAGGATTGGTTGCAGCGAAACCGTAGTCAAAAGCAAGCACAGCCTCTTCAGATAATACAGAATCAATAACTTCAAATGGTCGTTGACATTGTTGTGCTAAATGATTCAATGGCGTATAGATCTGACCATCATTCTGGGAATGCCATACAGCATGACGATGTGAGAAAGTCCCTCGTCCACAGTCTTCACCAGACAGACGGATTTCATAACCATCAGCAAGTAATGACGCAAAAGCCAAGGTCTCAGCACATCCCCAGTTCAGCGGTATCTCACCTTTGACCATGGCTAAACGCTCATTTCGGGTGCGTTCCACTACGGGGTGAATAACAAAACCGTCGGGCACACTAGACAATTGTTCCATATAAGATAGTAATGTCTTTGCATTTACCCCAGTGGAAACCTTCTGAGTCCATTCTGTTCCCTGATATTGCTTCCAGTTAATACCTAGCGA
>JAKFUY010000029.1 GCA_021732495.1 Legionellales bacterium
ATACATGATATCGATGCTCATTTGGATAAGTCTACGGACAGGTCCGTAGACTTATCCAAATGAGCATCGATATCATGTATCATTCCGGCACCCTCAGGTAAACTCAACACATTGGAATTACTTAAATTAATTAGCTTAAAAAAATATGCGCCAGCATACATCCATCCTACATTTTGAGCTTCAGCAATAAACTTTCTACTTTCTTGAGCAGCGGCTTGTCTTTTAGCATCATTTTGTTGTTGTACTAAACTAAAATAAGGTTGCATCACCCCATAATACGCCAGTATTGCATTTAAAAACTCATTCCCTGTAAACAACACCGTAGAGGCACTGCTGACCCCGCCCCATGTGTTGCACTTGTCGTCTTGTTTCGTACAAATCTGGCGCTGATCATCCAAAACCACGCCAAACTCCAGTTTTGCATACGATGCAGCTTTCGATCTAGTATCTGATGAGGAATACTGTACATTAGTGTTAAATACCGGATCATTATTGATAATTGCCATTCCAACATTGGTTAAAAATGTATACATAGTTTGTACAGCTATATTTCGAGTGGCTTTAGCTATAGTATTATTCTCAGTTTTCGCTCCTGAATTATTGCCTCCAACAATTCCACTAAAGTCAGTATTGATTGGCACCCAGCTAATAGATCCACATTTGCCATTTAGATTGGCCCAGATACTGCCGTCTGTTAAATTAGGCATCGGAAGATATTGAGTCTCTGTTTTTGTACCAGCATATCCAACTGCATCGATAGATGACAAGAAATTCGGGGGGTCTGTCTTGCAAAAATCAGACGTATTATTCTGGCAATAATTGGTATGTAGATTCATAATCCACTGTTGTAATCCATACATACAGACGATACCTGCAAGCATTTTTCCTGCACCTACATATACATTATCCATTTGCGGTGATTTATCATTATCTTGAGCAATTTTTTTGGTGCTTAACTGTTCAGAAACGAGCTGACCTCCTTGATTTAAGTAAGATAAAGCGGCATTCCAGATTTTATCTGCAGCACCCACCCCTTGTACAACCACCCACATAAACATAATTTGTGCCAAACAATATCCTGAAAGCTTAGGAACCAATAAGGCCATTCCCATTAAAATTCGCAGCGGAAGCATAATTGAGGACCATTGTTTTCCTAAAAATTCCCCCTCATGCGCTGTATTGACCGTTCCTAAAATCAATACATAGGTCGTTATAACACTAGAGAATGCCAATACTGCTGTATTGAACACACCCATCATATGGCCAAATAACTGGCTTCCTGTCCCTGCTAAAACGCCATCAACAACACCAAATAGATCGGCAAGATAAACCAAAGAGGCATCTGAAGCTGGCGGAGCAAATGAAAACAGTGGATCGTTATTAGCGCTTTGTGCAAATGCCAAATTAAAAAATAGGTCTATAAACAAAAAAATAAATGTTACTAAAAGGCGCATATTATTCCTTTTTAAAATTTAGAATAAACCAGTCTTTAATGTTACAGTTAAGACGCTTATACTTGATCAACGTGTAATAAAAATGGTATCGAAAAGCAAATGAAAATATTAACAAGGAGATAGAAAATGAAATTACTGCTGAGAATAAATTCCCCATTATACTATTGTATATGGCATAACTTATCATTAAAAATGCAAGCACTAAGCAAAAAATGCTCAGCATCAACAAGGACTTTTTATTTTCATTAAGTTTTTCATTATCCAACTTGTAACGTTTCAAAATCACATTAAAATCGCGAGCTTTACTTGTGTGGAAATCCTTTATACGAAAAAAATTTGCCAATAATTGTGACAAATATTTAAATGAACTGAGATTTCTATCCCAGTCAGACCATTCTTTATATTTAAAAATTTTTCCTACCCATTTATACATGTATGCACTCTAAAATATTTGCTTATGACCAATAATTAAGTCATATTAGCAATAGTGATTAACTATATAATAAAATTAATTATTAAACTTTTGCAACACAATAATGACATATCATTTAATGAGACAACAAAATGCCTGATTTAAGTCATCAAGCCTCTAACGAATATTGGTCACAATTTTTTGATCCTAGTGTATATCGTGTCATCTGTTTTTTAGAGAGCGTAGAAAATAATTTTTTAGATGGCCAGCAAGATTTAGAAACGGCTATACAAGAACTGAGTACGGCACTCGACCAAATTCATTTTATTGATATTAACCAACTTAAACATGAAGAAATTTTTATTCGTTTAATCGCTAACATCAAAACCAGTCGCGGATTACGCTTATTACAAGCCATTGATCAAGCTCACCCTGGTAGTGCATCTCGTATTATCATGTACGCAGAATCAGCTGCCAAAAATCCTGAAGAGCCCTCAAGTATTTTCCTAAAAAGAAATCTTGCATTCGAACGATTGCGATTATTATCCAGAGTATTTGCCGAACCTCGACTGCGTCTCATTTTAAAAGCTATAGAAGGTGAAGAATGAACTACCTAAAAAAAATAAAAACGCACTTTTCCATTGTTGCCTTACTGTTTCTATCTAGTTCTGTGGCATCTGCGTACGATTATAGTGTAGCTGAATCTGGGACAGCGATACTACCTGGGATATCAGAGATACTCCAAAATATTCAAGATAATATTGCGAATATTGAAAGCTATTTGGGTTTTAATACCCCCCCCCCATACAAGGATGGTCAAAAAAATGCTGTCAATGCTAAGCTATTAACATCTTCCACCAATCAATTAATAGCAACACAACCCCTAATAGCAACACAACCCCAGGTGAATACTTCATCCACCCCCTCTTTGTCCATAACTCTCGAAAATTCCGCTGCAGCCAACTTTTTTAATATTTTTTCCGCTAATCCTCAACAACCATCATTTATATCCAACGATCAACCCCTTGCTACATCTATAAATGCGCTCGCAAATCAAGCTTTTAATTTAATGTATTATGGCCCGAATTTTGATGCTGCAGGACTAAGTTGGGACCATAACTCAACAACCCCCCCCCTCTCTCCAGTAAGCCAATCGGTGTTAAACATTTTAAGCATGACCCCTTCGGGCTTTCCAGGCCATCCTTACACCGATACCAAGATGTTAGTCAATGCTATTGGTTTTCAGAATTTTAATGGTAGCGATTATTCAGAAATTGAACAGTATTTTAACGCTTTAAAGACGTCCCCCGTAGACCTGATATTCCCAGGGGCCTCAAACACCAATCCCCAAACACATATATTAAATCAAGTCGATAGCTCGGTATTTTTATCTCCGCTCATGTATAAAGTAACCGATCCTAGTGCAACCCAAGGAAATACCCAAGCAGCATCACCTTATTGTCCAGGACTGAGCTGTGGATTAGACACATTGGAAAATGATCCCAGTCAATTGAACCAAGCTGTTAATTTTGTACGTCATGCCACTGGCCTGGTTCTTCCGTTCGATTTGAATCAAAAAACAGCAGTAGATTTGAATACCATCTTAGTATCACTTAAAGATTTAAAATCTGAACCAGGTCAAAAAAACCTTAAAAAATTAAGCAATTTCATTGTAGGGACTCGTGTCTATGCTGCAAGGCAATCAGTAGGTTTACAAAACATTTATGAAATTTTGGCGCGCCGTATCCCGGTTAAGTCCCAAACAGATGGAAGTTACTCTAGCCAAGCTTTAAATGAATTCATCATGGCCACTTCCAGATTATTTAATGCTGATTCATCAAAACCTGGGCCATCATACTGGCAAAATCAGATTAACGAAGCATCATCTACCACGGTACAAAAAGAAACAGCGTTGTTGCTCGCAGAAATTAATTATCAATTGTATTTAATGCGCCAACAACAAGAGCGCATGGTATTGACCAATAGTTTATTGCTCGTCAGCAACTTGCAATATCCGCGTCTCCAGGATCCAAACTAATTGAATTAACCCAGGATGGTTTGAATCTGTTCAATGACATCCTTGGCTTCAATTAAACGCATGACATCTGGATGATGGACTTTTTCAAACCAATCTTTATCTAAATTCTTAGCCTCGTAGGTATGATACTGGCGCTTGGCTTGTGGAAACTGATTGACCACATGATTCAATTGACCATAGGGGCCTGAAATTTCAGGCTTGGTCACTGCATGAAGACTAATGACTTTTGTACCCAAAGCTGCTGCCATATGAGAGGGGCCCGTGTCAGGGCAAATCAACAGATCGGCCTTAGCAACCATAGCAAACAACTGCACCAATTTTGTCCTACCTACGAGATTATAGACATCGACATGTTGGACTATTTCATCTGCAATTTTTTTATCGAGGGGTGAAGGACCTCCAATTAATATCACATGTGCCGCATAGTGCTGCCGTAAAAATTGTATGACTTCAATATACCGTTCTGAAAACCAACAACGTTCAAGCTTACTAGCTGCCGCATTGATTAACACCACAGGACCTAATGTCCTATCAAATGCTTGCAAATATTGGTCTACCCATTGCGTAGCTTCTGGCTCTAAGGGGATATCCCAAACCACCTTTTGAGTATCGGCCCCTAAATATTGGGCAAATTGCAAAAAACCTTCCAAGGTATGGTTTTTACGAAAGGGAATGGACTCATTGATAAACCAACGATGCCCTTCTTGGGCTCGAATCTTGTCATAGCCAATTTTTCGTTTGGCTTTGATTAAAGGATATAATAAATGCGCCCTAAAACTTGCCTGAGTTGCCAACAACACATCAAAATGATAAGCCTTTAATGTCTGTCTAAAACGCCAAAAATCGCTTAGCGTCTTGGGTTTATCAACCACCATAAACTCTACACCGGCAATGTTTTTCACTAAGTCATAAGCGGGTCGGGAAATGATCCAGGTGATTTTTGCATCCGGGAAAGCCGCTTGTAGCGCCCGAAGTGTTGGAACATACATCAATACATCGCCTATCGCAGATAAGCGAAACAATGCGATAGATTGCAGTGACATTATTCTTCCAAAATAAATTGTGTCCCACAGTAAGGGCACACTTCTTTTTTGGTCTCAGCAATGGGTAAATACACCTTCGGATGGGCATTCCATAACTCCATCGCAGCGGTTGGGCAAGATAAAGGCAAATCTTGGGCTTTGACAATGATAACTGACTCTTTACAAGCCGGAATTAAGTTTGAATCCATAACAATCACTCTTTTGTCTAAAAATATTAACTATTATCCAATATTTCTTGCATCAGAGCTAATATTTTTGCCTTCATTTCGATATCCGGACACAAAAAAACATGTTTATTCTCATACCCTCTAATCCAGGTCATTTGACGTTTGGCTAATTGCCGAGTTGCAAACAATATTTTTTCTGACCAATTGCTCGTATCAACATGTTGCAAAAACGCAATGGCTTGACGGTAGCCGACACTTTTTAATGCGGGGTGCTCCAAATTCAAGTCAGGTAAGCCTAAAATATGTTGTACCTCTTCTAATAATCCACGCTCAAGCATCTGAGTTAATCGCAGCGCAATGCGTTGATGCAGCCATTCTCTTGGCTCGGGAAGTAAGGCCATATTGACCCACTGGGTATCAGGTAGTGATTGCTGCTTACCGAGCCACTGACTCCATGGCTTGCCTGTTACGCGATAAATTTCCAAGCCTCGCAAAACTCTGTGTTTATCATGTGGATGAATTTTCGCTGCAGCAACAGCATCGACTTGAAAAAGCCTGTCATGCATCGCTTGCCAACCCAATAATTGAGCGCAACTTAATAACTCCTCTCGAATCTCAGCCGAGGCTTCAGGTAATTGTGCAAGTCCTTGTTGTAAGGCATGAAAATACATCATCGTACCACCAACCAGCAAAGGATAATGATCTCGGGCCCAAATTTCTTGGATAAGACGATGTGCATCTTTGCAAAAATGCGCCACTGAGTACACCTGATTTAACGAACAGCAATTTACCAAATGATGGGGGTAACGCTCTAAAATCTCAGCTTCAGGCTTTGCAGCACCAATATTGAGTTCCTGGTACATTAAACTCGAGTCCACATTGATAATTTCCAATGGCAATTCCATGGAAAGTTCACATGCCAGATCGGTTTTACCAATGGCGGTGGGCCCCATTAAACAAAATACTGGTTTTCTCATTTGAAAGCCTTTTGACAGGTTTTATTATCTAAAACACGCGCAAATGCAGCAATTTGTTCGATATCATGCGGTGGGCTTAAATCTTTTAGCATTTTCTCGTATTCTTTAATTGTCACATCATAAGCAGAGAAGTTACAGCAGGCAAACAAATGCTTAATGGAGAGGTCTTCGATACACATATTGCTTTTAAAAACCTTGATCCAGGTATTGAGATTTAACTGGGGCATAAACGCAGGAATACTGCGAATACACACCCGATTATCATCCCAAAACGCTAAATCAATACCCCAATCGGCTACTTTAAGCTCAATGGCATGTCTTAACGCTTGTTTGACCACAGGAATATCTTTCATATAAGGCATCAACAAAGCTCGAGATGGCCAGGGTGTTGTCCAAGAACGAATTTCGTTTAAGAAATGAAACTGCCACCAACGCCCCGCATCAATCAGATAATACAGATGTTGTGTCAGTGGGATTATCAAAAATTCAACATTACAAATGATCCAGGCTTGCGAATGCAATTGCATGGATAAAAAAGAAGAATGTGCCTCAGAGCTTGTTCCTAGAGCGTTAACACTGCCAGGTGACGATGTAGGGATTGCGATTCCTTCATTCCAATGCGGTTTAAGGCTGGTTAAGATAAAATCATAAATTAACCGAGGCTGCTCAAAACGCACCTCATGTTTTGCAGGATGGACATTGATATCAACCATATCCGAAGGCAGTTCTAAATATAGTACGCACTGTGGATGTCGACCTTGGGGCAATAAGCGCACGTAAAGTTGTTTTAAAGCGTGCATGATAAGTTTATCCTGCACAATTCGACCATTGAGATAAACCCATAGGCGATTATTTTGGCTACGATGCAAATCCAAAGGACTGAGCCATCCCCAAATGCGCATTCCCGAACGCTCAGCATCAATAGCAATAGCCGAGTCATAAAAAGGCCGGCCCCATAGATTTCGAATCCGAAACAAATGTTCGTCATGTACATTAGCCGCCGGGAAATTGAGGACAGCTTGTTTTTCATGGTATAAACTCAATTGTACTTGCGGAGAGGATAGGGCAAACTTTTTAACTAGAGATTCGATAGCTTGCCACTCAAACGCTGCACTTTTTAAAAACTTTTTTCGCACAGGTACATTATAAAAAAGATCTCTTATCTCAATGGTGGTGCCTTGATGACGGACCGCAGGCTTTAAATCATATTGACCATCAATAGCTACAAGATTCATGGCATGCGCTTGAGCTGGTGGTTTAGATAAAATATTGACCTTCGCTACAGAAGCAATACTTGCCAATGCCTCCCCACGAAATCCTTTGCTATGAATTTGATATAAATCATTTAAGGTTTTAATTTTACTGGTTGAATGGGGCTCAAGTGCCAGCAATAAATCCTCAGCCCAAATCCCATCGCCATTGTCTTCAATGCCGATACAGCTTAATCCAGCGCCTTCAATATCGATACGTATCTCAGAGGCTTTTGCATCAAGGGCATTTTCCAATAACTCTTTTACCACCGAAACAGGACGTTCAATGACCTCACCGGCTGCAATTTGACAAGCAACGTTTGCATCTAGACGACAAATGAATTTACTCATTAAATCTGTTTTCCACGCGGTGGGTAGTCCTTGAAATACTGATACAATCCTTTAAAGATAGCCTCACTTAACTTTTCTTGATAACTGGGTGAGGCCAGTTGTTTTTCTTCGACAGGGTTGGAGATAAAGCCTGTTTCAACCAATATAGAAGGCGTATCGGGTGACTTTAAAACCACAAATCCGGCCTGCTCCACTCGTTGATTATGTAAAGTTGTCATGCCACCCAAGTATCTTAAAACATTTTGCCCCATTTTAATGCCTGATTGAATCGTAGCCGTTTGTGATAAGTCCATTAAAACAGAACGGACCATACCATTTTGATCATCCAAGCCACGAAGATTGACGCCTGCCAATTCAGAGTGGTTCTCTTTTTCTGCCAACCATCGTGCCGCCTCACTGGTAGCACCTCGCGATGATAGCGCAAATACCGAAGCACCATGGGAGTGGGCATTGGTAAATGCATCAGCATGGATGGCCACAAAAACATCGGCGTGATAATGTCTTGAGATATCAAGACGCCGACGTAAATCAATAAAATAATCTCCATCACGCGTCAGTACCGCTTGCATGCCCGGTTGGCGATTGATTTTTTGCTGCAATCGTTTAGCAATGGCAAGCACTACATCTTTTTCAAAGGTTCGATGGTAGCCTCTCGCACCTGGGTCTTTACCACCATGGCCGGGATCAATTACCACAACAATTTTTCTTTGTCCTGTCGGTTTCCCCCATTGCGGTTTCGGCATAACCTTTGGGGGAGACGATCGTTGTAATTGTAGATGTATTTTATAACCACCCGCATAGGAGGCACTTTGTAATCGGTAGTCAAGTACCGTAGGACTTTGAATAACCACACGTGCAATATTTACTGAAAATTGTGCCACCCGAATTTGATATGTATCACTGTGTTGTAGTCGTGGAACAAAAGAACTTACAGTGGTATTGGGTAAATCAATAACCAGACGATAGGGATTATTTAATTTAAATATTTTAGGATATGTGATGGCATCTAAATGCAGATCCAAGGCCGTTTGAGAACCTATCTGGTTAAGTTCCAGCTTTTTAAAAACATTCGCATACCCTAAAAAAGAATATAGGGTTAAAAAAACGAAGACTTGCCACCTTGCCATGTTTCCCTCTTACATTGTTCAATAATTTCTTGCCCTTTGACGGACATGGCATGCATCCATATTTTTCGTCCAGGCAATTGCAGAGAAAATTCTATCATGAAATCCATTAAAGGTGTGATAAAAGGTGCTTTTTCCGGCCATTCTATAAAACAAATGCTATCAGCGTTTAAATAATCCCGAAACCCGAGTTCCTCTAATTCATAAGGACTGGCAAGTCGATACAAGTCAAAATGGTGGTACAAACCATCAATTGAAAAATATGTTTCCACTAAATTAAACGTTGGACTTTTAATGGCGGACTCGACACCCAATGAACGTAAAATAGCCCGAACCAAGCATGTTTTTCCCATGCCAATGTCACCTTGTAGCCCGATTACCAAACCTGGCATCATCTTTGTGGCAAGATACGATCCCAGGGATATCGTTTCGCTCTCATCTTTTAGCTCATAACACACAGACATCATAAGTCAGCTCCACCACCATACTGAATTTGAGTGAGCACTTGTGAGGCAAGTACAATTTCATTCATCGATTTTTGCTTAGCGATATCTGCGGCATTGGCATGTAACCACACCGCAAAGACACTCGCATCTGAAGCACTGAGACCTTGAGACCAGGCACCAGCAATTAAACCAGTCAAAATATCACCCATACCGGGGGTTGCCATTCCTGGATGACCCAATGGGCAAATCTGTATCTCTTGGTCAAATCCTAACACCATTGTACCTGAACCTTTAAGGACTACGGTTGCTTGATATTGCTTGTGGAGCTTATGAATTGCCAAAAACCTATCTTGCTGCACCGTGTGGTTACCACATCCCAGTAATATTCCGGCCTCTCCAGGATGAGGAGTAATAATCCAATTGGGGTGTTGCCCACCAGTTGCTGCTAGATGATGTAATCCACTGGCATCAACCACTATTGGATTATCTAACTGACAGATACTATCCCAAATTTCTAAAGCCCATTTCCCCTCACCTAAGCCTGGGCCAACTAGCAAAATATCATCTGGACGAATCCATTGTGTCAATTGAAATCCAGAAGATAAAGCATGCCATATCAGTTCTGGAAACTCTCCATACTCTGGGCATAACCCTTCTGGATAAACAAGTTCTACAAGACCTGCCCCGGCAATCAAAGCCGCTTTTGCAGCCATCAATCCTGCACCAAACATTTGCGCACCACCAGCAATGACAACCACCCGCTTAAAACTTCCTTTATGTTCAAAAGCTTTACGCCTTGGTGCAAGCAGTTTAATTTGTTCGGCATGCATCAAAACACTTTGAGTGGTCACGGCCTCTTTTTTATCAGCAGGGAAGATGACCAATGACTTGCCAACAAATGCTTTTGCATCGGCAGTCCACAGTCCCTGCTTTTGATAAAAAGAACTCAAGGTATAATCAACATTCATGGCCCAAGTCCCAATCTTAGCGCCAGTATTGGCATTAAGTCCTGAAGGAACCTCAATAGCAATTTTAGGGACGGTCAGCTCACATAAGGCTTTTACCCATTTCTCAATTCTTAAACTGGCTGTTTTTGGGTGTATCGAACCAACCAAATCAATCAAGAGCGATACGCGCCCAACAGTTTGACACATATCGAAAACTTCAGTATGACTGTTTGAGGTCAAAATATCGGAAAATTGTTTGGCTAAGAACTTCGGCGTGTAAAGTTCAACCTTCCAACCCAGAGTGTTGGCTTGTTTGGCTAAATCAATTGTCATATCACAGCGACTTAAATGTCCACAACAAATAACAATCGTATCACCGGTAACTAGCGAAAAAGTATGTTGGATAAATTGACAAACAGCTTTAGCAAAGGCTTTATTCTGGGTATGCTGATACAAAGCATCCCAGGTTTTAAGATTAATTAATGCAAAACTTTCATTTTTTGCTTCGTTCATCATTGCTAATGACCGTAAGAAAAGGTTTCTTAACTGAGGGTGTGGGATCAACCGGCTCTTGTGACTCTTCTTCAGCCCCAAAAGTTAGGCCTTGACTGTTTTCTTTGGCATAAATGGCAAGAATAGAAGCCAATGGCAGATGAATTTGCCATAATTGGCCTGAAAATCTTGCGGAGAATTGAACACCCTTAGCTGAAATCACAAGCTCTCTACATGCTGTAGAAGAGATATCAAGCACGATTCGTCCGTCTCTAACATATTGCGTTGGAACGTTTACAGACGGGTGTTGGGCATTGACTAATAAGTAAGGTGTCCATTTTGAATCAATGATCCAGTCAAAATGCGCTCTGATAAGATAGGGCTTTTTTGACAGCATCAGGCAACTCGCATTTGTTTTTCAGTTTCAGTCAGGCTTGCTTTAAAAGAGTCTCTTTGGAATATTCGTTGCATATAAGCATGCAAGCCTACTGCTGCAGCATCAATCTCAATACCAAGCGACTGCAATCTCCAAAGTAATGGAGCCATTGTACAATCCAATAAAGAAAACTCATCACTTAAAAAATAAGGCTTATCTGCAAACACTGGCTCTAAAGAGGTTAAGCTCTCTTTTAATGCTAAACGCGCAGGTTCTGCATCTTGGTCTTTTAAAATAGCCTGCATCAGTTCGTACCAATCACGTTCAATGCGATACATCATTTTACGACACTCAGCGCGTGATACGGGATAAACCGGTAATAAAGGTGGATGTGGAAAACGCTCATCCAAATATTCCATAATAATATTGGCTTGAAATAATACCAAATCTCTATCCAATAAAGTAGGCACACTGCCATAAGGGTTTAATGATATAAGATCATTTGATGGGTGCAGTGGGTCGACAGAAATTACATCCACATTCACACCTTTTTCAGCAAGTACGATGCGCACTTGATGGCTATATATATCAGACTGATCCGTATATAAAGTCATCACCGTACGTTTGGTTACGATAGCCATTTTCACATCTCCAATTACATTTGGGGAACAAAGCAAGCATTATACCACAAAAAGTTTAAATTTATTTCAAAAAAACTAAACTAGCGATTAATATTTGTTTTTTAGACACCAGGTTAAGCCAATGGCAAAAAAACACAGCAACATCACGGCATACCCTACCCAATGCCTTAGTGCCGATTCTGGGTGTGCTACAAAAACCAGGAAATCAGCAATATCATTGGCAATGCTTTGTCTATCATGCGATACACTATATAAGACATCAGGCATATTCACATCTTTAAACAAGACATTATTGCGCCCGAAAGGATGTTGGCTGTCATCATAAAACCCCATTAAATAATCGACTATCCATTGCCTAGAGTGCTTCTGTCCCTCTAAGGATAAATCAGGCGGCATCTGACCGAACCACTTGCGGCCATCGTTTGGGGCAAGACTTGTCAACCATTTTCCATTCAATACACGCTCTCGCCAAGGAATGGGAGCAAGTTGTTTATTATTCCACAAATCAGATGCACCATACTTTAAACTATGACAGCCTGAACAATACTGAAAAAATAATTTTGCGCCACGATGAATATCTCGGCTGGCCAATACGCTATGTGTCGCCAGGCAAAAAATTATCATAGCAACCCAGCACTTTCTCATACTGTTTCACCAATGCGGCTATACCAAGGCATCCCCATAAAAAAAAGGAAATAAAATAGGATACTGCATCTTGAACACCACAAACTCCAAACAGAAAGCTCAAACCAACCCAGAAAACCTAACGCAATATAGTTGAAAGCAAACACATACACCATACACTGAAAAATCTTTGGTTTAAGAGCAAGCACACGCTGCTGCCCCTTATCCAACAAGGGCAAACAAAACCATAATAATAAGGATAAAATGACTATAATCACCCCAACAAATAAATTAGGAATACAACGCAACATGGCAAAATAAGGTGTGATATACCAAGGAGGATGTATGACCATCGGTGTTTGCATCGGATCTGCGGCGATTGCATTAATGGGTTCAATAAATATTCCTCCCATCTCGGGTGCAAAAAACACAATTGCAAAAAAAATAGTTACAAAAACAGCAATAGCAAAGGACTCTTTAGCGATATGATTTGGAAAAAAAGCTATCTTCACAGGATATTTTTCTTCTGTAGGGGTCGATGATCCCACATATCGAATGGCCACGATGTGAAGCTTTATAATATATAAAATTAATAAAGGAACTGCGATGACATGTAAGGCATAAAAACGTTGTAACAAAGGAGCGCCTACTTCC
>JAKFUY010000200.1 GCA_021732495.1 Legionellales bacterium
AAATACCTCGTCTAGGCTGCAGCCAAGTAAATCATCATTAAAATCAGCCGCACATACACTGCCATCAAATAACCGATTAACTGGTTTGTTTTCTACAAAGTGGAAGAAGTGCTTTATCTTAATGAATAGTAATATTTCTCGAGAAATTTCTTGTTGCATGCATTTAATTGGGCTATAATGTGTTAATTTTAACCCAATCTGGAAGAATATTAATGTCTATTCGATTAAATTCATTTTGTAAGTCGGCCGAAATATACAGTCGAGATAATACTCCCCGCGAATGGTCTGAATTATGTGGTTCCCTCAGCAACAATGCGTTACATGAACTATATTTTCATTATTCTCATTATAATCAGAAAGATTGTCCCAATGACTTGTTAATCGCCTTGAGACAAGCTACCGATCTGCAATCTATTAAGTTTAAAGGAAGCTCCTTTAAATTTGTGAGTCCAAGAGAAAACGGGTTAGGGGTATTACTTGATAGCCTGCATTCCCAGCAAAATTTAAAATTTGTACAAATCCGCAATTATGCTTCAGATGATCTGGAAAAAGTTTTTGAAAACCTTGTAGCGCTAATTGAAAATAATAAATCCATACAAAAACTATCTCTTAATTATTTAACAATAGATAGCAAAAAATTTAAATTACTTTGTGAGCTATTATCCAAACCAGAAGTAGAACTTGAACTCGATTTAGGGGATTCAACAGTATCTGAAGAAAATCAAATTCTTTTGAAGCATGCTTTAGAATCGAATCCATCCATTAAAGTTTATTACAAAGGTGAAGGAATGTTTGAAGCAGTATCACCAGTTGCACAAGCTGCCCAACCAGTTGTTAGACCTTCTAGCTTTTTTCAACCTGTTCAAATACAGAGAAAAGAAGACCAATCTTGGACATCTAAGTTTAACAGTCAATTGCTGCTGGCTTCAATGGTAGTTGTTGCTGCTATTATAGCGGCATATGTTCTTCCAACATACGCAAGCACGTACAATAATCCTTAATGAGCACAGCACCCTTGGGTGCTGTTTTTTTATGCTTTTCCTGAAAAATAATGATAAAAATCATCCATCGATAGATGTAGCCAATCCTCAGAATCGAGAAATGTTTTTGCTATCGACTGACATTTTTCTGAAGAATAATAACGACTAATATTATTCTCAAATTTTTCACGCATCAATGGAATACCTTCAGCACGACGTCTGGGATGGCCAATAGGATATGCCTCCACCACCCAATCCGTTTTACTGCCATCTTTGAAATTGACACGAATGGCATTGGGGATAGCTCTTTTATTCAAATCATAATAGTCTTTGGTAAAAGCAGGATCTTCTTCAACTACCATCAATTGACGCAAATTATCGATAATCGGTTCATTGGCCGTTTCGTCTTCATAGTGATTGGCGTTTAACTCACCAAAAGCAAGACCTACAGCAATGATATATTCTAAGCAGTGATCTCTATCGGCAGGATTTTTCAATGGCCCTTTTTTACTGATAATTCGCATCGCAGGTTCTTGAGTACGCACTTCAATCGAGGATATCTCATTGACGCGTCCGGCCACCACCTCATGCAATTTTAATGCACACTCTACAGCGGTTTGTGCATGAAATTCAGCTGGATAAGCAATTTTCCACAAAATATTTTCCATCACATAAGAGCCCAAAGGCTTGATAAGATGAATCGCTTGATGTGAAAAAGAGGTCGCACAAAATCCCCAGGGCTCCTGGGATAAGGCGGTGGGATAACCCATTTCACCGGTTAATGAAATGAGCGCTAAACGCACACCTCTTGCAGTGGCATCACCAGCTGCCCAAGATTTTCGGGAACCTGTATTGGGTGAATGTCGATAGGTTCTTAAACTTTGTCCATCGACAAACACTTGAGAGGCAGTTCTCAGTAAACAATCTCTATCTCCGCCCATGATTTTGGCAGCCAATAAAGCACTCGCAAGCTTAACTAAAATGACGTGATCTAAGCCTTGTCGATTAAATGCGTGGTTTAATGCAATCACACCTTGAATCTCATAGGCTTTAATCATGGCCTCCAAGACATCTTTCAAACACAGGTCTTGACGGATTTTTTGGCGATGTGCATAGTCAACTGTTGCTAAAATGGCCCCTAGATTATCAGAAGGATGTCCCCATTCTGCAGCAAGCCAAGTATCGTTGTAATCTAACCAACGCACCATGGTGCCTATATTAAAGGCCGCCTGGATAGGATCAAGTTCCCAATCAAAACCAGGCACTCTTGACCCGTCTTTGCAATACGCCCCAGGAACCACTGGCCCCAATAATTTGGTACATGCCTTATATTGTAGAGCCAAAAAGCCGCAACCTAAGGCATCTAAAAAACTCCAAGCGGCATTACGCATGGCTTGCTCGGAAAATGATAAGGGTGATAACACATAATCAACTAGCTTTTGTAACACGTCATCATATAAATGGTGTTCATTCATCGCTTAACCTCTTGCTTCAATACGGGGAACATCTCTTTCCATAGGACCTACATATTCTGCTAAAGGTCTTATAAGGCGATTATTTGCCCGCTGTTCAAGGATATGCGCTGACCAACCGGTAATACGTGATAACACAAAAATCGGCGTAAACAAAGGTGTAGCAATGCCAGCACAGTGATAAGCCACCGCACTGTAGAAGTCAACATTTGGATGAATACCTTTTTCTTCCATCACGACTTTTGCAATGGTTGAGGCCACTTCATATAACTTTGGCTTGCCAGCCATTTGTGACAATTCCTGTGCCCATTCTTGAATAATGGGTGAACGTGGATCACCATTTTGATAAATCCGATGACCAAACCCCATGATTTTATCTTTATTCTCCAACATCGAACGAATACCACGCTCTGCACTTTGTGGCGAATCAAATCGCTCTATTAATGCCATCGCGGCTTCATTAGCACCTCCATGCAATGGACCTCGTAAGGTACCTATAGCACTGGTCACAGCTGAATAAAAATCTGACTCTGTTGCAGCAGTGACTCGAGCTGCAAAGGTAGATGCATTAAACTCATGCTCTGCGTAAAGGATAGAAGAGACATTTAACATCTTAATAAAGGCCTCATTTGCTTTATGACCCTGCAACCCAAATAAAAAATGACCCGCAAAAGATTGTTCATCACCAAAGTTAACATCATGTTGTACGTGGTGATATTGATACCAATAACTAAGAATGCTTGGAAACAATGCATACAATTGTTTGGCACAATGCAAACCATGTTGTATTCCTTGCTCGGGATGGGTCATCCCATACAGCGAACAAGCAGAACGTAATACATCCATAGGATGGGCTTGTTTAGGAAACTGTTGTAACCATTTTTTCATGGGCTCAGGTAAAACTTGGGCATGGACGCGCTCGTTTGCAAAACTGCCAAGCTGAGATGCGCCAGGGAGCTCTCCTATCATCAATAAATAAGCAACCTCATCAAATTGGGCTTTCTCAGCCAAATCTTTGATGCGGTATCCTCTATAACAAAGCGTATGGTGGGTAGCACTCACCTGTGAAATGGCAGTCTCGCCAGCCACGGTGCCAGCCAAACCTGCGTTTTCCTTCAGCATAACAATCTCCTTTAATGTTCTTTAAGCTTTTGTTCAAAATACTCATAATTTAAAACATCATACAAGTCACTTCTGGTTTGCAATTGCGGTAATAGCATTTCCTGGGTACCGGTATTAAGAATGGTGCTATAGACCTCTAAAGCCACTTTTGCCATAGCTCTAAATGCCGTTAAAGGATACAGGATTAAATCCGCACCATGCTGATGCCAGGAGCTTTGGGGATAAATCGGGGTTTTGCCAAATTCAGTGCTATTGACCAAAATAGGTACCTTAATATGTTGAGATATGATATCTAGATGCGACATATCACGAATAGCTTCCAAAAAAATCATATCTGCGCCCATCTCGATATAGAAATGGACTCGTTCTAACACGTGGTCGATAGATTCTACTGCAAGTGCATCTGTTCTGGCCATAATCACAAAGCCACTATCAACTCGGGCATCAACTGCAGCCTTAATACGTTCGCCCATCTCTTTGGGCGACACAATGACTTTACCATCTCGATGTCCACAACGTTTTTCAAAGGCTTGATCTTCAATGTGAACTGCAGCTACCCCTGCTCGCTCCATCATTCGAATACAACGCGCCACATTTAAAACTGAACCAAATCCGGTATCAATATCCACTAACAAAGGCAAATCGGAGGCTAAGGTAATGCGATTAGCTTCGATAGCAACCTCATCCATGGAGGTCATAGCTAAATCAGGAAGACCAAAACAGGCATTGGCAACACCTGCACCCGATAAGTAAATGGCCTTGGCGCCGGATTTTTCAGCCAACATTGCAGAATAAGAATTGATAACGCCTAATACAGGTAATATGGGGTTTTTTTTTTGATTTTCACGAAACAGATGCCCAGCGCTCATTCTACAACTCCCTGTTTGAATGCAACAAAGTTATTATGTGGGTATAGGTTGTAATATATCAAGAGTTAAAAGATTAGAACAATAACTCCCCCTGATAAAAACAACAACAGTATCCACCAATATGGATACGAGAACCTTTAATATCACAAAAAATTTCACTACGGCGTGTCAGCCCCTGCTCTACAACCAGATGTTGCTTTTGAAGTTTTTCAGCCCAATATATTGCAAGCCTAGGATAAATAGCGGCAGTTGCTGTTTCTTCACAATTTTCTTGACTGGGAAAAAAACAGCGCACATAAAAATCAGCATCTTCTGCAATAGAAGTCAGAATCAGAGCCCCAGACATGGTCTTTTTATAAAAGCTTTTGTCGACCACCACTTGCTCCACTAAAGATGCCGAGGCATATTGCATCACAATATCCGGTCCACTTTGCCATGCTTTTTCAGGCTTAGGTTCAACGTGATCGATAACATATTGTGAAATTTCTGTCATATCATATGTGATAACAGGGTAATCAAAATATATTTTTTCTTGTTGACGCCAAACCTTGGTGGTTCCAAGTGTAGTCACAAACTCAATGTATTCTGCTTTTTGACGGATAAAATGGAAAATAATATAGGCTGCAGCCAAAAGGCCATGTCCACTGGTATACATTTCCCCTTCACGATTAAACCAACGGATATGCCAGGTTTTTTCAATCGCTTGTATAAATGCCGTTTCAGGTAAATGATTTTCGATAGCAATGGCATGTAACAGCTCATCGTTAAGCTCTTCTTTGATTACACATACCGCTACAGCTTGGCCATGAAAAACCTTTCGTGTGAATGTATTCACCAAAAAAAGTTGGATATCAACCACAACCGTTCCTCAATAAAGATATAAAGCTGAAAGATTAATCTGACCTGAATAAAAGATCAAGCGCATCATATGCTTGAAAAAAAAATTGCATCCCATGGCAAAAAATCGTACTATACAGAACCATAAAAACAACTTTAAAACAGTATGTTAATTAGAGAAGCTGTTGAGTATATCCATGCTAAAATGCACCAAATTCTTAATCTTGAAACCAATGGCAATTATCATTTAAATATCCATGCGTGTTTATCTTTTGTCGATGCGCATTTTAAAGAGGATTGTTCAGCACACTCTTTTGCGATTTTTGGGGCCTACGCAAAAATATTAATGGAGCAAGCCTCAAAAATCGACAATCCTCAAATAGTATCCCAAGTGTTCAAAGAATTTGAAGCGCATTTAATACGCCTCATCAATGCAAACACGAATGGCATTACCTACCGATTTAAATAGCCTTAAGCTTTGCATAAGCCAATACTAACCATTTAGCCCCATGCTGTTTAAAACGAACTTGGATACGCATGTTCTCGCCCTCGCCTTCCATGGCAAGCACGACGCCCAAACCAAAATGCGAATGCGTCACTTGCTGATTCATTTTGAAAGGTGCATCAGGCAATTCTTTTAAAGACGAAGAGGACGATTGTTGTCGATACACCGGACTCGCCTTAGAACGAATAGCGTGAATTAAATCATGAGGAAGTTCTGCTAAAAACCGAGACGGACGATGATACTGCTCACGACCGTACTGTCGTCGAACCTCGGCATAACTTAAATACAATTTATCCATTGCGCGTGTCATACCAACATAACACAATCGTCGCTCTTCTTCTAAACGTCCAGGCTCATCCATAGACATTTGACTCGGAAACAAGCCCTCCTCCATACCCATCATAAACACCAGTGGAAACTCTAAACCTTTGGCCGCATGCAAGGTCATCAAATGAACATGCTCTTCGTGGGTGTGTGCCTGCCACTCCCCGGCCTCAAGCGAGGCTTGCGTTAAAAAGTTTAATAAGTTTTCCTCCACCTGAGACTGTCTGACAAATTCATCAACAGCATTGACCAACTCCAACAAGTTGTCACGTTTCGATTCGCTACGCTCTCGATGTTTTTCACTATAATGGGCCAATAAACCACTGTCTTCTAATACTGTCATCACAACTGATGACAATGACAATTCTTTCAAAACCGTTTGCCAATGCGCAAATAAAGCTAGAAAACCGCGTAAGGCATTGGTTGTCCTGGGCGTGAACACTTCATTATCTAAGCATTGATGCACGACCTGCCATAATGGAAGACCTGACTCAAGAGCTTGCTCGCGTAAATAACTTAAGGTTTTTTCGCCTACGCCTCTTGCAGGAACATGAATAGCACGTTCAAAGGCTGCATCATCCTGGGGATTTAATAACAAACGAAGATAAGACAAAGCATCTTTAATTTCAGCACGTTCAAAAAAACGTACTCCACCATGAATTCTATACGCAATACCCGCACGAAGTAGTGCTTCCTCAATCACTCGAGATTGTGCATTTGAGCGGTATAAGATGGCAATGTCTTTGGCCCGTTTGCCATTGTCTAATTGTTTTTGAATTTGATCTCGAACAAATATGGCTTCCTCTAATTCATTGAAAGCACTATAAAGGTCAATTTTTTCACCTTCACCACCCTCGGTCCACAGGGATTTTCCCATGCGTTCGCTATTATTGGCAATTAAACAATTGGCGGCTTGTAAAATGGTATTGGTAGAACGGTAATTTTGTTCTAGGCGAATCACCTCAACCGGTGCAAAATCTTCCGTAAAACGCTGAATATTTTCAACTTTAGCACCACGCCAGCCATAAATAGACTGATCATCATCTCCAACGGCCATGACCGCCGTATGCTCACCTGCTAATAATTTAAGCCACAGATACTGGATACGATTAGTGTCTTGGAACTCATCGACCAATAGCAATCGAAACTGCGACCGATAATGTGCTAAAACATCAGGATGTTGCTGAAACAACTCCACCGTGCGTAATAACAGTTCTGCAAAATCGACAACATCACTGCGTATACACGCCTGATGATAGGCTTGATAAATCTCCAGCCAAATTTTTGCGGGCCCAAAAGAAGGCGCCTGAATATGTTGCGGACGCATGCCCTCATCTTTTTGAGCATTGATCCAAGATTGGGCTTTTTTCACTGGCCATTGTTCAGGGTCCAGTTTCATATCTTTCAAGATACGTTTAATCATGCGCGCCTGATCGTCACTATCAACGATTTGAAAATGAGGGGTAAGCCCCACCAAATTTGCGTGCCGTCGCAACAATCGATTGGCCAAACCATGGAAAGTCCCTACCCACAGATCCATAGGTACATGCGACAACAATTGTTTTAAGCGATGCTTCATTTCAAGGGCCGCTTTATTGGTAAAGGTCACGGCCATCACTTGCGATAAAGACAGTCCCTCTTGCTCAACCAACCAAGCAATGCGATTGACCAACACACGTGTTTTGCCACTGCCTGCTCCTGCCAAAATTAAACAATTTTGCAACGGAGAGGTCACTGCTTTTTGTTGTGGTGAATTTAAACGTTCTAACCATGAAACTGCTTGCACATTCGGTCCTATCAAAAAATTTTTTAAATTATCGCTGATTTTTACTGCTTAGAAAAGGCAATCTCGACACTTCTTTGTAAATCTTGACGCAATTTTTCAAACTTTTCTTTGGGATAGTCTTTTGCGATTTGTGCTTCTTGCCATATTCCATGGGGCCATAAGGGATCACCTCCAAATCGTGCTACCACATGAATATGCAGTTGAGAGACAATATTTCCTAAACTGGCTATATTCATTTTTTGCGGTTGAAAATAGTCTTTCATGATTGATGACACGCAAGAAATTTCTTCAATCAACTGTAATTGACAAGTTCTTTCTAATTCATAAATCTCTGACACGCCCATCACTTTTGGTACCAAAATACACCAAGGATAATCTGCATGGTTTTTCAAAAGCACTTTACACAATGGAAAGTTTCCAATTTCTACACAGGAGGCTTGTAGTTGGGGGTTTAAAACAAAAGACATGACGGGCCTTAAGATTGATTAAGCTATAAATCATCATATCAGGTCTGAATATATCACCCAAATAAAATGAGTTTCTCTATTACATGATCCAACCAATTTGCGAAATATTTTTTGCTGTGTTTTATCGCTCTCTTTATGAGTCCACTTAAGTCTTTTTTGACGCTCACCAAGAATATTGAACTTGAATAGACACCCAATAAAAGCCCTAAAGTTTGCCAATTACAACCTATCCGTGTATAATATGACCATATTTCATAGTGGAGTGGCATGATGCAAAAAAAGACTGAGTTACACAATTTACCTCAGGATATTATAGAGAATGAAATTGGGCAGTTTTTGGATGAGAATGACAAATCACAGTTAGCACTGGTATCAAAAACAACCCAAGGCTTATTTCAGCCTCATCGCATGCAAATGATAGCGAATAAATTATTGCTACAGGTGATGCACGGCGAGCAGGATAAAGCTGAAGAAATATTAAAACGTCGTCCTGAGTTATTAGAGATGACAGGAACAGCTACTGATTATTCTGGCCGAACGTTTAATACCACCGCCTTTCGATATGCCTTATGGGCATTGGATACTCGATATATGTGCAACATGATGCTAGATTGCTTGCCCGACAGTCCGCAAGGTGAAGCGATAAAACAAGCGTTACTGACGCAGTTCAAAGCTCAGGAGGAAGATGGCGTGCTATATCAATTAAACGGCGAGACCATTCATGAAAAGCATTATGATTTTTCACCTCTCATTAAAGCCCTTCAAACCTATGTTAATCATTATGATGACTGGGATGCGACTGGTAATCTCGGTGCAATGAGCTACCAATGGACCAAGGTTGTTGGATTGGCCCAACGCTATGTTCCCGCGCATGTTGCTCAACACTATTGTGAACCTGACGAATTATTTGACCCAACCCCTCAGTTTAATAAAAAAACATTTAAGCGGAAATTGGAGTTCATTAATACCAATACGCTCGAAGTTGTATTTTGGTTTGCCCCGATATCTTCTACTTCTGGTATTGGGGTTGATGTTGGTGTCAGGGGTCCGTGCCGCATGGAGAGGGGCAACGGCTGGATCGGCGAGGCGCGGGGAGATGGCATGCAGCTTAAGGTGATCGCCGATCTCACTGCAATGACCGCCTTATGTGAAGTGAGAACCCTAGACTTGGGTAGGCTTATGCAGCGATTAGAGAGCCCCAATCCGTCAAGGTGTGTGATTTCTTAACATGACGTTGACGAGTCATCTAGCCCGCTTGCTATGAACTGAGCCTGATGATTTGCATGTGCATGATGTTTTGTCTGTGGACTTTGGCGGACAGTTTGCTGCTCATATTCATCATGTCTGCAAAATCCCATCGTTTCATATTGTTTCTTTACTCTAGGTGCTATTCTTTGGGGTGTAATAAGGCATATCAGTAACATTTTAGGTGTCATGAGATTGTGCGAGGTTAAAAAAATCAATGCTTGGGTTCGATGTGCATCCACAGTATAATCGAACATAGCTTTCTGAACATACACACAATAATATTCCTGCGTATAATTCAATTACCTTAGCAGTTTGGTGTTTCTGCGAAAGTGATTTCTACTTGCATGGCTAGAATGGGCGCAACCAGTACATTAACCAATGGTGATACCACCACAACGAATAACCCGTCAGAGGCAACCATTCTTGCAATAATTTGGCTAATGTGACACTTACACATTTAAGGTCTGTAATGGTTAACCGATAAAATTAGACGGGTATAGGAGCTAGCTATGAAATAAAAATTACGCTACGATGAAGCAATCGACATTTCTTAGTAGATTTCATGAAAAAAGGATTTTTTTTATTTTTATTATCGATCCCATTTTTTTTCAGCGGCTGTTTGCATCGTTGCCCCAATCCAAAAGATCCATTTGAGCCGATTAACCGTGAAATCTTTAAAGTAAATATGGCATTTGATGCCACCTTCCTAAAACCACCAGCTGAACTTTATATTTTGGTCATTCCAGTTCAATTTCGTGCAGCAATTAACAATATTTATGACAACATTGCTATCTTACCCACCATTGCCAATGATATTTTTCAAGGACAAACCAATCATACTATCAATGATATTGGTCGCTTTGCATTAAACTCCACTTTGGGTTTAGGTGGTATCGGAAACGTTTCTGCCCAATTTAAAATCCCCAATCACCACAATGACTTTGGGTTAACCTTGGCCCATTGGGGCAATACCACAAGTCCGTTTGTCATGATACCACTTTTAGGCCCCTGTACCCTTCGTGACAGCTACAGCCTATTAATTGATTATACGTTTTTCACGCCCTACCTGTTAATGCCAACCGTTTTACTCTATCAGGTTCTCGGAGTACGCTATGTCGATCTCCGTTCACAAATGATGGATAATATTGAATTATTGCACAATGCCATCGACCCGTATGTGTTAATGCGTGATGCCTATTTACAACATCGACAAAATCAAATCTTACAAAATAGCCAAGGCAAAGTGGATGTCAGCGATGACAATAGTGCCAGTTTATATGTTGACGGAGATGATTAACGCTTGACAGTTTCTGCTGCACCATCAACAATGCCTGTCACACTTATACTTGTTTTGAACACATGATAGACGTCGTATTATACCAACCAGAAATCCCCCAAAATACTGGAAACATTATCCGCCTATGTGCAAATACTGGCGTGCAATTGCATTTAATTCATCCTTTGGGGTTTGGCTGGGATGATAAAAAACTTCGTCGTGCAGGCTTGGATTATCATGAATTTGCAGATATCCACCATTATTCGCATGAGCAAGAGTTTATCGAACAACATGGACATCGTAGCATTTATGCATGCTCAACACATGCCCATAATTATTACCACCAAGTGCAATATCAAGATGGCGATATGCTCATGTTTGGCCCTGAAACACGTGGCTTGCCTGTAGCACTTCGACAACAACACAAAGCTATACGCATCCCGATGATGCCAGAAAATCGCAGCCTCAATCTATCTAACGCGGTTGCTATTATTGTTTTTGAAGCATGGCGACAACTGGGGTTTTCAGGGGCAAAATAAAGAATATCTCCATGAATTAACTTATGCTAAGATAATTCTTTACCAGGAACATAAGCATGGAATTTTTCCTTAAAAACTACCAACACACTCTAGAAACCCTAAAACAGATCCTCTGGTTGATTGATGCATTTGTACATTTGCTTTTTGCAGGAGCGGTTGCAAAAGATTGTGGATACATGATTAAAAGAGGCATGCGTCCTATCTTGGTTTCTCCTTCTACATGGGCATTTACAGCTCTCATTGGCGGCGTTTGGGCTGCAGGACTGTATTGGGCGCTACATCATTCTTCACTTATGCGAACATTTTCAAGTCAGACAAGGGAGCAACATCCGTCATGAAACTACAATCTTTAAAACCAGAAGACTTTGTACAACATTTAAAAGAAGCAGCACAGTTGGTCATCGATGTCCGTCAACCCGAGGAATGGCAGCAAAACCATATCCAGGGCGCAGAACTCATACCATTGGCGATGCTTCCCAAAGACATCACTAAGCATTCCAAAGATCCTAAAAAAGAAATTTATCTGTATTGCCAACACGGTGTTCGCTCTCATCAAGCAGGGCTTTTATTGCTGAGTTTGGGTTATGAAAAGATTTATCACTTAGAAGGTGGTTTATCACAATGGATTGCGGCAGGTTTTCCTTGCCAATCTGGAATATTATAGAGATAATCTCATCATTTGAATGAAGTAGAATGACTATGAACGATTTAATCTCTTTTGCGCAACAACATTTAACAATGGTGATTGCGTGGTGCGCTTTACTGCTTGTTATTATCGTCACTGAGTGGCTCAATAAGCAACAAAAGGCACCTCAGGTTTCACCCCAATCCTTGGTTGAGCAGATGAATAATCAATTGGTTAAAGTCATTGATATTCGTAATAATCAAACTTTTCGTCAGGGTCATATTTTAAATAGTAAAAATATTCCATGGCAAAACCAAGATGAAAAAGTGTACAAAACCTTGCAAAATGAACCCTTTATTTTAATCTGTCAACAAGCTCAAACTGCATCGCAACTTGCAGAAAAATTAAAAAAACAAGGCTTCACGCAAGTTCAAGTACTTGCCGGCGGCATTAGTGCCTGGCAACAAAACAATCTACCACTTGTTAAAGGAAAATAACATGACTGTACATGACTCAGCAGAACAACAACATCAATTTTTCATTCAACGTCTATACACTAAAAATGTATCATTTGAATCACCCAATGGTCCGACTGTTTTTCAAGATGAATGGGAACCTGAATTAAACTTAGACTTAAATATCAAGCATACCCAGTTAGAAAATGATAGCTACGAAGTCGTTTTATCGGTTACTACTCAGGTTAAAAACAAAAACAAAGTGGCTTTTTTAGTTGAAGTGGAACAAGCGGGTATTTTCACTATTCAAGGAACAACTGAAGAGCAGCTGGAACATGTGCTTGGAAGTTTTTGCCCAAGATTATTATTCCCCTATGCACGCGAAGTGATATCTTCAGAAGTACTACGTGGTAGTTTTCCTCCGCTGGTCTTATCGCCTGTCAATTTTGATGCGATTTTCTGGCAACAGAAGCAACAAACAAAAGAA